>CAYSCE010000101.1:0-9509 GCA_964429475.1 uncultured Bacteroidaceae bacterium
AATCCCTATGTTTTCAGAGGGACAATCATGCCATTGTGATCTCGTTTTTAAATTTCAATATTGGGATGGAAAGGAACAAATTGATAAAGAAATATGGTTTTATCATGAAATTGATTCTATCCATGGTGGTGATTCAGTATTTGTAAACAATGACATTTATAAATTTAAAGTAATTACTTTCGACTGTAAAGGAAGTGCCAATATTATTCAATACGATACAACTGGAACAATCGTCGCAAAATTCATATTCATGAAGGGTTTAGATAAATTGAAAAGTCAAAATACTATTTATGATGACACTGGAGAGATATACAGATATAGGGTCCATTGCTATTATGAGGCAATTTTGGTTGAGTATTTCATATATAATCAGGATAGGACTATCAATTTTCATTGGAAGGATAATCTGAAATGGATGAAAAATCGAAAATAACCTCCTCATTACCCATCAAAATCCACGATAAATCCTTAATAAATTTCAATCCCGTTTGCTCCACCAAAGCGGACAGGAATTTGAAAAAGCTGCTCAACCGGGTGGCTTTTTGATTACATGGTTTTCAAGGATGCCGGCGCCGCGCCTGCCGCCAGACCGACTCCCGACCTTCCGGAGTCAAGTATATATCCTGGAAGAGTCGGTCTGAAGCAGTGTTTGAAACGTAGCGATGCGTTAAAGAATTTTTTTTATTAATCATTTTCGCTTCGCGTGCTGCGCGGCTACGCCGCGTGACTTTTCATCTCAAAGGAGCTTCGCGTGGGCTTTGTCCCTGGGGCTATCGCCCAAGGGCTAAAATCTTTAGCGCCGGAGTTTAATCCGCCAGAGGCGGATGCGCATCCGATTGAGCTTCGCAGCTTTTATCGTGCCTTCGGCTCTATGATCTGTGACAATTTCGTTGCTTAAAGCTTGAAGATTTAAAGCTTAAGGATCTGTGATTTTACGGAGTATTAAGCCTTAAGCGTTAAGCATTAAGCTGCAGACGTTGAGCGTTGCGCCGCATGCCGCCCGCCGCCTGCCGCCTGCTACTTCTTCCTCGAATTCACCGTCTGCACACCCAGCAGCCTGTCGTACACTTCGCCCGGCTCGCGATAATACACATAAATGGTATAATCGTTATCGGCCTCGGCATGACGACCCTCAATGAAAGCCGCATCGGCAGCCGTTTCTCCGTCTTTCAGAAATACATACTGATAATTGTAATAACCCTGTTTCAGCAGTAATGAATCGGCATAACCTTTTTGTGCATAATCATAATTCAGTTTGTATTTTTCGCTGAATCCCCATTGGGTAAATGCGCCCTGCAGAAACACCGATCCTTCGGTCAGCGGCGCATCGTAGGCCAGCAGAAAATGCACCCACACATATTCCGATTCCGTATCGCTGTTTTTATCATCGTCGTTTTTAATCAGAAAGCGGCCATTGATGTCGTCTTCGGTCATATAGCGGTCAAACGGGCGCCTGTAGTCGGTTTTCAGATATACATGCACCTGATTACTGATGCGTTTTATACTCGCAATCCGGTCGGTATAATACGCAATGCTTTTGGCGTCGAAGTGACGGAACTCGTTGTTGGCATCGAAAATATTTCCGCTTTCGAAATTAAAATCCATCAGATCGCCGTTCACCATTTTGGGTTTCAGCGTGGTAATCGGATTGTCGGTTCTGCCGTTTTGCTGCACCACAACGGTCAGACTCCGGTACGGATCGACAATCTCAACGCCGTTTTTATTCAGCGCAAAGTCAATCTCGTGCTGATAATTGCGTAGCTCAAGATTGGAAGCGTTTTTTACATCGGTGGTAATGCCAATGCTGTTTTCGGTAACAAAAAATCGTTTGGTAATGGCTGTTTTTTTCTCGCTGTTTTCATAATAATACACCTGCAAAATGTAGTTGCCCGATTTTTTCGGTTTCATATTGTCGGTTGGAAAATCGACAGAATAATGGATGTACGGAATCAGCGTATTCACCGAAAAAGTATACGAAGTCAGCGCTTCTTCATCAAAGCCGTCCAGATATTCATTGGTCATCAGATCAACAGGCTGCCACATGGCATCGCACAGTATAAAGGAAAAATAAAAATCCCGGGTTTTATCGGCCAGTTCATCGAACGACAAGGTCAGTTTTTTATCCGATCCGAAAGGAATAACGGCTGGTCCGAACACCCATTCCGAAGCATGCAGTTGTACCGATTCAATGCTGTTCAGATAAACGGCATCGGTATATTTCATGCGGTCCGGAGCATAATAGTCGGTTTCATTCGTCTGAACCGTTTGTTCTGTTTTCACTGAGTCCATGACTACGAGACCGTCAGCTTTGTCAACTGTCCGGCACGAAAACAAAGCCGGCATCCACATGATATATATCAGCAACTTTTTCATGTAATTTATATGTTTTGCAAAGATAATCAATCCAAAGATTTGTAATTTTACCGGCTGTAAAATCCATGTGATCCGAAGGATTTTTACTATGAATAATAGAGTAGTAACTTGTACAACACTATGCATAAGGTTTACAAAATTCGTAAAGGACTGGACATCAAGCTAAAAGGGGAGGCAAATACGGACGATATCCGCACGCATGTACCCGGCTTGTATGCAGTCGAGCCGGCACGATTCAGACTGTTGAATCCCCGTTTGCTGGTTCAGGAAGGCGATCAGGTCGATTGCGGGACTCCCGTTGTTCAGAACAAACTGAATGAACGTATCCTGCTCACAGCGCCGGTGGCCGGTATTGTAAAACGCATTGTCAGAGGCGAAAAGCGTAAATTGCTGGCCATCGAAATTGAGCCGGACAGATCGGACCGGAAAGTATTTTTCGAAACCGGCAATCCGACGCTCATGTCACGTGATGTCATTGTGGAGCGTTTGCTCAGATCGGGCCTGTGGCCTTTGCTGCGACAGCGTCCATATGCAGTGATGGCCGATCCGGCCACTACGCCGCGCGATATTTTTATTTCTGCGTTCGATTCGTCCCCGCTGGCAACATCCGATCATGCCTATATTCAAAAGCACGCCGAAGCTTTTCAGACCGGCATCAATGTGCTGAAACAGCTCACCACTGGCCATATTCATGTGGGACTGCATGTCAAAAAAACCGATGAACTGGTGTATGCCGGTTTCAGCAATATTGAACTGCATCTGTTCAGCGGGCCGCATCCGGCTGGCAACGTTGGTGTGCAGATTCATAGAATAGCACCCATCAATAAAGGCGAAACGGTCTGGTATCTTTATCCGCAGGATGTGCTGGCCATTGGACGTCTTTTTCAGACCGGTTACCGCGATATGACCCGTTTTGTAACCGTTGCCGGCAGCGAACTGAAAGATGCCTATATGGTTGAAATGCCCGCCGAAGCTTCGCTTGAGTGGCTGCTGGCCGGCAACCTCAAGCAGGACAATGTGCGCGTCATCAGTGGCAGTGTGCTCACGGGGACCAATGTCGGCAAGCAGGGGTTTCTCGGTTTTTACGACACCTTGATTTCGGTGATTCCCGAAGGCAATTATTTTGACTTTTTCGGATGGGCTACACCGGGCTTCAATAAGCACAGTGCGTCCAGAACTTTCACCGCTTTTCTGACACCCAACCGAAAATTCGAACTCGACACCAATTATCACGGAGCTGAACGTGCCTTTGTGATGACACAGCAATACGAAAAGGTTTTCCCGTTCGACATTCTGCCGGTGTATCTGCTCAAAGCCATTCTGGCAAACGATGTCGAGAAAATGGAAAAACTCGGCATATACGAAGTGGCCGAAGAAGATTTTGCCTTATGCGAATATGTCTGCACATCGAAAATCGAGTCGCAGCAGATTATTCGCGACGGAATTGATCTGATGATTAAAGAAATGAGTTAAGACAATACCTATGAAGAAAGGACTCAGACGATTTTTAGACAAACTCAAACCATCTTTTGCGAAGGGCAAACGATTGCATTTTCTGCATTCGTCTTTCGATGCGTTTGAGACATTTATGTTTGTTCCCGACAAGGTAACCAACAAAGGAGCGCATATCCGCGATGCCATTGACCTGAAGCGCACCATGACCGTGGTCATTCTGGCACTGATGCCCATTCTGCTGTTCGGCATGTTCAATGTCGGTGTGCAGCATTATTCGCTGATGAATCAGTACAAAGGTCTCACCTGGCAGGAGCTGATTGCTGCAGCGGGATTCTGGCCAATATTCTGGTTCGGATTCCTGAAAGTGCTGCCGCTGGTCATTGTGTCGTATGTGGTCGGACTCGGGATTGAGTTTGGTTTTGCGCAATTCCGCGGACACGAAGTCAACGAAGGCTATCTGGTAACAGGTATGTTGATTCCGTTGATTGTACCACCCACAACACCGCTCTGGATGCTGGCCCTGGCTGTTATTTTCGCCGTTGTTTTCGGCAAGGAGGTGTTTGGCGGCACCGGCATGAATATCATGAATCCGGCGCTGCTGGCTCGTGCCTTTCTGTTTTTTGCCTATCCTTCGCACATGTCGGGCGACGCGCCATGGGCTGTGGCCGCCGATGCGGTCAGTGGTCCAACTCCGCTTGCTTCGGCTGCTGCACATAATGTAAGTAATGTGCCGTCCACACTCGATATGTTTCTGGGATTTATGCCCGGCTCAGTAGGCGAGACTTCGGTGGCGCTGATTCTGCTCGGAGCTGTTATTCTGGTCATCACCGGAATCGGTAGTCTGCGCATAATGCTCAGTGTGGTCGCCGGCGGTGTACTCATGTCGCTGCTGATGAACGCCATCGGAGCAAATGTGTATATGGAAATGACACCGCTGTGGCACCTGCTGGTAGGTGGTTTTGCCTTCGGTACCGTCTTTATGGCGACCGATCCGGTAACGGCTTCGCAGACACAATGGGGTAAAATTATTTATGGTTTTCTCATAGGTATGTTTACCATTCTGCTCAGGGTGCTCAATCCGGCTTATCCCGAAGGCATGATGCTGGCCATTCTGATGATGAATGTTTTTGCGCCATTGATCGATCATTATGTTGTTGAATCCAACATCAGGCGCCGTTTGCGCAGGATGAAAACGGAAAAAATATAAGGAGGCCGTATGTTTAGCAACCGATACATATTTATTTATTCCATCATCATGGTGGTGGTGGTGGCTGTGCTTCTGGCACTGGCAGCCACTTTGCTGAAGCCTTTTCAGGATACCAATGTCCGTGTTGAGCGCATGCGCTACATTCTGACGTCCATGAATATTGACAATACTGCAGAGAACGCCGAAGAATTGTATGATAAATTCATTACCGAGGAACTGGTATTGAATGAAAAAGGCGAAATCACCGATGTGTACAGCAAAGGCAAACAGGTAAAAGGCAGTCTGCGCGCATTCGACATTGATCTGAAAGTGGAACTTAAAAAGAAAAAAGAAGGTGGCGAAATGCATTTACCTGTATTCAAGGCGTTGGTCGACGGACAGCCGCTCACCATTGTGCCATTGCAGGGAAAAGGTCTCTGGGGGCCGATCTGGGGTTATGTAAGTCTGAAAGAAGACTTTAATACAGTGCTGGGTTCGGTGTTCGATCACAAAGGTGAAACACCGGGACTGGGCGCCGAAATTGCGCTTCCTGAGTTTCAGAAACAATTTGTTGACAAAAAAATCTTTGATGAAAGCGGAAAATTCGTCAGCATCAAAGTCGTGAAAGGTGGCGTCAAAGGCAGCAAAGTACCCGAAATTCATGGGGTTGATGCCATTTCGGGCGGCACCATTACCAGCAACGGAACTTCGGCTATGATTGATTCATGTCTGGTTCTGTATCTTCCATACATTCAAAAACAAATGAGCCATGAGTAACGGAAATCAACCAAAAGAATCCGCTTTTTCGGCCAAAAACCTGCGGTTGCTCACAGCGCCGCTGAGTAAAGATAATCCGATTACGGTACAGGTGCTGGGTATTTGCTCGGCGCTGGCAGTAACGGTAAAAATGAAACCGGCTATAGTTATGGCGCTGGCCGTTACTGTAGTGGTGGCCTTTTCGAATCTGATCACTTCGTTGCTGCGAAACACCATTCCACCGCGTATTCGCATTATTGTGCAGCTGGTTATTGTGTCGTTGCTTGTGATTCTGGTCGATCAGGTGCTGAAAGCATTTGTGTATGATGTCAGCAAACAGCTGTCGGTCTTTGTCGGACTGATTATCACCAACTGCATCGTCATGGGCCGTCTCGAGGCATATGCCATGGCCAACAAACCCTGGCAAAGTTTAATCGATGGTATCGGAAACGGATTGGGCTATGGTGCTATTCTGGTCATTGTTTCGTTTTTCCGCGAACTGCTGGGATCGGGAACATTGTATGGCTATCAGATTGTGCCCGAATCGTTCTACAACGCCGGTTACGAAGACAATGGACTGATGATTCTGCCGCCCATGGCGCTGATTCTGGTCGGTACCATTATCTGGATACACCGCAGTACAAACAGAGATTTGATTGATAAAAGCTAAAAACACTGAGCTATGCAGGATCTTCTGAATTTATTTGTCAAGAGCATATTCATCGACAATATGGTGTTTGCCTATTTTTTAGGCATGTGCTCATATCTGGCGGTTTCGAAAACCGTTAAAACATCGCTGGGACTTGGTGTTGCAGTTGTTTTTGTACTGGTCATTACGGTACCGGTCAATTATCTGCTCGATACCTATTTTCTGAAAGAAGGTGCTATGGCGTGGATTAGCCCTTCGCTGGCTGAACTAGACCTCAGCTTTCTGAGTTTTATTATGTTTATTGCTGTTATTGCAGCCATGACCCAATTGGTCGAAATGGTGGTTGAAAAATTCAGTCCCTCGCTGTACAATGCGTTGGGCATTTTCCTTCCACTGATTGCCGTAAACTGTGCCATTCTGGGCGCTTCGCTGTTTATGCAGGAACGCGAGCTGGAATCGGTGGGCGAATCGGTTGTGTTCGGCCTTGGATCAGGCATTGGCTGGATGCTGGCCATCGTTGCCATTGCTGCCATCCGCGAAAAACTGTCGTACTCCAATGTGCCGGCTCCACTGCGTGGCCTTGGAATTACTTTCATCATCACAGGTCTCATGGGAATGGCGTTCATGAGCTTTTTCGGAATTACCATTTAATCTAAAAGCGATCAGTTATGGTATTAATTCAGGTATCAACGGGCATCATCATTATAGTAGGGATCATTGTTTTTCTTGCAGTGACTCTGTCACTGGTGGGCATGTTGCTGTACGCCCGCAAAAAACTGCTGCCGCAGGGTAATGTCAAAATTACCATCAACGACGATAAAGAAATTGAAGTTGCACCCGGATCAAGTCTGCTTGCAACATTGGGTGCTGAGAAAATTTTTCTGCCATCGGCATGTGGCGGTGGCGGCACCTGTGCCATGTGTAAATGTCAGGTTACGGAAGGTGGCGGAACCATTCTTCCAACCGAAGTAGGGTATTTTACACGCAAACAAATTAAGGAAAACTGGCGTCTGGGCTGTCAGGTTAAAGTGCGCAATGATCTTAAAATCGAAATTCCGCCTGCCATTTTCGGCATTAAAAAATGGGAATGCGAAGTTGTTTCAAACCGCAATGTGGCCACATTTATTAAGGAATTTGTAATTAAACTTCCCGAAGGCGAACATCTCGATTTCCGCAGTGGTGGCTATATTCAGATCGATGTTCCGGGTGGCATCGAAGTGAATTATAAAGACATGCTGATTGAAGAAGCGTACCGCGATGAGTGGGATAAATTCGGAATGTGGAATTTGAAAATGAAAAACGCCGAGCCTGTTTTTCGCGCCTATTCCATGGCCAATCATCCTGCCGAAGGCAATATTATTATGCTCAATATACGCATTGCAACTCCGCCATGGGACCGCAAAGCGAGCAGCTTCCTGAAAGTGAATCCGGGTATTTGTTCCAGTTATATTTTCTCGTTGAAACCTGGCGATAAAGTGATGGTAAGTGGCCCCTACGGCGAGTTTCATATCAAGGATACGCAGAAGGAAATGATGTTTATCGGTGGTGGTGCGGGTATGGCGCCTATGCGCTCGCATATCTTCGATCAGTTCGAAACAAAAAAGACGAGTCGTAAAGCTACTTTCTGGTATGGCGGCCGCTCGTTGCGCGAACTGTTTTATGTCGAAGACTTTAAGCGTATTGAAAGCCAGCATCCGAATTTCACTTTCAATATTGCGCTTTCTGAGCCAAAACCCGAAGACAACTGGACGGGTTATACCGGCTTTATTCATCAGGTCATTCTCGATAATTATCTGAGTAAACATTCTGATCCCGAAGAAATCGAGTATTATCTCTGTGGTCCGCCGCAAATGAACGATGCGGTTCAGAAAATGCTGGATGAATTAGGTGTCCCGCCCGAAAACGTGGCCTTCGACGACTTCGGCGGCTGATGCGGCGTTTCAGTATTTCGCCACGAAGCCACCAAGGCACAAAATAATTTATATTGGCGTAATTCGCGGACAAGCGAAGCGTGTATTAGTATTTTGACACGGATACATCAGTGCACAAAATATTATGGTGTCTTAGTGTCCTTGTGGCGTATTATTGTCTCTGTGTCTTCGTGCCCTTGTGGCCAATTACTGCAGGAAAAACCGCTTGCTTTCGCTGATTTGCGGATAGCAAAGATTTAGCTTGCAAATCGCATCCTGAAGCAGAATGGTCTTGAAAATGATTCATTCCTTGGTTGATTATAAATCAAAAAAAAAGCTGCCTTTGGGCAGCTTTTTCGATCAATTGGATTCTTTCAAGTCAGTTTTTCGGGCAGGCACCGACAACCTGTATTTGCCATTTCCTAATTTTATTTTACCTGCATTTGGACCAGCAGGAATGACATCTCCGATTTCAACATAGTCTTCAGGATTGTATTTGTACACAACCCAATCCGGATTCCACCGGAAAACTTTTTCTCTATCTGGAATGTTTTCAGTTTTTGCCTGCTCAATTTCACCTTTTAAATACAAAAATGAAGGTCCTTTTGCTTGAGGAAAGCGACCTTCTCCATAATTGGTTTTAGGTTTTGCCACAATTTGGTAATCAATTTCACCAGAATGTGTTCCGTTGTTCATTTCGACAATATCAAAACCTGAGGCTGATTTATTGATAACCGCAACTCCATTACAGTATTCCATATTTGGCTGACAAATGACTTTTAATGGATTAACCTCATCAATCATGCAAATATCTTTTAAAATTGGATCAAGACTAACATGCGCTTTGCCATTGACCATTGTCACAGTACCATAATCTATATACCAATATTCCGGAGATTCTGGACATGTAAGTGTTACCCGTCCATATTTTTCCGTTGGAATAATTTCGCTGACAGAACCTGTTCCAGTTATTTTACGATTGTTCCAATCATCAGCTACATAAGTATATTCTGATGACGAATAATATGTTGAAGCTGCATAAAAATACCCACCATAACCATAAGTATTACTGGCATCTGTTGATGCCCAACCATATGTTCCGATAGCATTTTGATTTGCACCATCAGCCTGAAAACGGCCTCCTACTGAAATGCCACCTGTTCCGCCTGAATTTTGGCTG
>CAYSCE010000102.1:0-9459 GCA_964429475.1 uncultured Bacteroidaceae bacterium
ACCACCAGTTTTGCTCCCTGGACCACATCGGATCAGGACGGACTTGCTACTTATTCAAGTGGTGATGCGACTTTCACCGGCGAAGGAACTGCATTTGCCTATATGTGCATGAATCCGGTTGCTTCGGGCTGGACAGCTGCGCAAACCGATGTTGCCCATGGCGGTTCGCGCTGCGGTATGGCCATTTGTCCTTCAGACGCTTCGGCCAGCGACGATTGGTTTATTTCTCCTGCCATGGCGCTGGGTACTAATTCCAGTTTCTCGCTCTGGGTGCTTAGTCCAAAACCCAGCACCTGGGGAAATGATTCCTATCAGATCATGGTTTCGACCACCGATAATTTACCTGCCAGCTTTACCGCACTTTCGTCCGTAGTTGAAGCTCCGGCCACCTGGACCCAGCATACCTACAGCCTGTCGGCCTATGACAATCAAACCATTTACCTGGCGATTCGTCATGTATCGACCGATAAATTCATGTTCTGGATGGATGATCTCGCCTTTAACTCTACAGTTGCCAGCGGTAATGCAGCAGTGATTGTAACAGATCCAACCAGCACTTCGGCCTGTTCCGGAACTTCAGTAACATTTACAGTGACCGCTTCGGGTGATGCGACCATTACCTATCAGTGGCAGAAGAATGGCGTAAACATTTCAGGCGCCACATCGGCCAGCTACACTATTGCATCGGTATCGGCCAGCGACGCAGCCACCTATCGTTGCGTGGTTACCAATTCGTTTGGCACAGACACCAGTAATGGCGCCGTTCTGACGGTTAATGCAGCAACCAGCATTACATCGCAACCAGTCAATGTTAACGCAACTGAAGGCGATAATGTAACTTTGACAGTAGGAGCTTCGGGTGGTTCGCTCACCTATCAGTGGAAGAAGAACGGCGTAAATATTTCCAATGGCGGAAATATTTCGGGAGCAACCAGCAATGCACTGCAGATTTCAAATGTAACGGTTTCGGATTACGGCACCTACACTTGTGTTGTAACAGGTACCTGCGGCAGTGTTACCAGCAATGGAGCGGTTGTCAACGTTGCAACATCGGTTGAAGAAACTGATGCAAATCGTCCAGAAATTTACCCGAATCCTTCATCAGGAGTATTTACAATTCGTTTAGGCGATTCACCTGCCACTGGAAATTATTATGTATACGATTTTGAGGGCAGACTGATTCTCTGGCGCATGTATTCGGGCCAGACCGAGCTGAAGATTGATCTGCACGGACGTGCACAGGGAACATATCTGATGCGTATTGATGCTAATGATAAAACCTTCTTTGAAAGGCTTATACTGAAGAACTAGAGCCAATTTACAAATAGAAAAGGCGGACAGGTCAACTGTCCGCCTTTTTTAGTAATTATAAGGTATATAGAAAACGAAATCAGTGTAAGCAGGTACAAATCAATTTATTGAGCTGGATTTAAGTATTTTTTCTCAAGGTAAATTTTGCCATGAATGATAAAATCCGTTTCTTTGCAACTTGTTTTACTAAAATCAGGAAAACATGTCAGAAATTGCAGAAAAAGTAAAAGCCATTATCGTTGACAAATTAGGCGTCGACGCAGCTGAAGTTAAACCCGAAGCCAGCTTCACAAACGATCTGGGTGCCGATTCACTCGACCAGGTTGAATTGATTATGGAATTCGAAAAAGCTTTCGAACTCCAGATTCCGGACGACCAGGCAGAAAAGATCAGCTCCGTAGGTGAAGCGATCAAGTACATTGAAGAGAATATTAAAAAGTAAATTCAGCACTTGATGAATAAAAGGCGAGTTGTAGTAACTGGCCTTGGCGCTATTACTCCGATTGGTAACACTGTCCCGGAATTCTGGGACAGTTTACTCAATGGAGTAAGTGGTTGCGGAACGATTACCCGGTTTGATGCATCAAAATTCAAGACACAGATTGCCTGTGAAGTAAAGAACTATGATTCATCACTGTTTTTTGACCGTAAAGATGTCAGAAAATATGACCTGGTTTCTCAGTTCGGAATCATAAGTGCCAATGAGGCCATTAAAGACTCAGGTTTGAACCTTGAGCAGGAAGATTGTTCACGCATTGGTGTAATATGGGCCAGCGGTATTGGCGGTTTAATCACTTTTTACGAAGAGATTTCCGAGTTTACCAAAGGTGATGGTACACCACGCTTCAATCCTTTTTTTATTCCTAAAATGATTGCCGACATTACAGCCGGTCACATCAGTATAATTCATGGCCTTAAAGGTCCGAATTACTGTACTGTTTCAGCCTGTGCCTCTTCGGCTAATGCTATTGCCGATGCAGTAATGTTGGTCCGTCACGGATACGCCGACGTAATTGTTGCCGGCGGTTCCGAAGCTGCCGTTAATCAGGGTGGTATTGGTGGTTTCAACAGTTTGCATGCTATTTCAACCCGCAACGATGATCCAAAAACAGCATCACGTCCTTTCGACAAGGACCGCGACGGTTTTGTTCTGGGTGAAGGTGGTGCAGGTATTATTGTTGAAGATTATGACCATGCAATTAAACGTGGTGCTAAAATTTATGCTGAGCTGGTCGGTTTCGGCCTTTCGGCCGATGCTCACCATATGACAGCCCCTCATCCGGAAGGAGAAGGCGCAAAAAATGCCATGCTCACGGCTATTAATGATGCCGGAATTACTCCGCTGGATGTGGAACACATCAACACCCACGGAACGTCAACCCCTGTTGGTGACGTTGCTGAGCCAAAAGCAATTGTATCACTGTTTGGTGAACATGCACCCAACATTTCAATCAACTCAACAAAGTCCATGCACGGACATTTGCTGGGCGCAGCCGGTGCCATTGAAGCCATTGCAGTTATTCTGTCAATCAAAAACGGCATTATCCCGGCTACAATCAATCATTTCAATGATGATCCGGAAATTGCTGCTCTTGATTTCACTTTCAACAAGGTAAAAGAACGTAATTTCACCTATGCACTGAGTAATACTTTCGGCTTTGGTGGTCATAATGTTTGCCTTGCGTTCAAAAAATTTGAATAGTGAGAATTTTCAGAAAAAGACACGCTGACGAACTTTCAAAAAGCATAAAAAATATTTTCGGGTTCCGGCCCGGAAATATTTTTTTGTATGAATTGGCTTTTATGCATCGCTCGGCGCACGTTGAACGTAATGGTCATGAAATTTCGAATGAACGTCTTGAATTTCTAGGTGATGCGGTTATCAGTGTGATCGTCGCAGAATTTCTGTTTAAAAAATTTCCATTTTCCGACGAAGGCGATCTGACAGAAATGCGCTCGCGCGTAGTGAGTCGGAATTCGCTTAATAAAATGGCCGAAAAACTCGGTATCGGCCGCCTGGTGACCATGAACCGCGAAAGGTTGCCCGTGAATAATTCCTACACCGGAAATGCTTTCGAAGCCTTTTTTGGCGCCGTATACCTTGATAAAGGATATGACTTTGCCCGTTTATTACTGGTGAATTTTATTTTCGGAAAACGCATTGATATTGATTCGGTGATTAATACCGAAACAAACTTCAAGAGCAAGCTGATTGAGTATTGTCAGAAAGAACGTCTGAAACTCGATTTCAATATTGTGGAATCGCTTCAGATCGGCCGTAAAAAACAATATGTGTGCGAAGCCCTGGTGGATGGTGAACCCCGCAGCCGTGGCATTGATTACAGCATAAAAGGCGCAGAACAAAATGCTGCTGAAAAGGCGCTTGAATCCTTGCGTGTAAGCACCGAAGAATAATCCTGTTTATTTCCCTTCTTTTGCTTTTTTCTTTCGTGCCCATTCACGATAGGCAATGCGGTATTTGGCTGCATTCGCTTCGTGCTGGGCGTTGGTAACTGCAAAATTGTGATATCCCGAAAGATCTTCTTTGGCACACATAAACATATAATCATGCCGGGCATAATTTAAAACCTTATCGATGACTGTTGCATCCGGTAGACTGATGGGGCCTGGCGGCAATCCTTCGTACATATAGGTGTTATAGGGCGAATCAAATTCAAGATGCTTTTTCAATACCCGGGTGATGGTGAAATCGCCAATGGCAAATTTGACTGTGGGATCAGCCTCAAGTTTCCAGCCTTTTCTGAGCCTGTTCAGGTATAGACCGGCAATGTCATCCATTTCGTCCTTTTTATTTGTTTCGCCTTGTACAATGGATGCCAGAACAGTGATTTCGGCCGGAGAAAGTCCGATTTCTTCAGCTTTATTCAATCGTTCATCATTCCAGAATTTTTTCCACTCGCCATGCATGCGTTCCACAAATTCGCGCGGTTTTACAGTCCAGAAAACCTCATAGGTATTCGGAATAAAAATCACCATGAAATTATCTTTGTTGAGGCCATATTCCTTTGCCAGTGCGTCGTCTTTCAAAACATCCAGTAACGCCTGTTCACCACATTCGAGTTTTGGGCCTAGTTTTTTAGCCAGGTCTTCGCGCAGCCGCACATTGTTGAAGGTGACTTTGATGGGCGACTGACGGCCGCTCAAAAACATATTGACCATAGCGTTATTCGACATTCCTGCAGTAATTACATAACGGCCGGGTTTGTATTTTTCATCCAGTCCCTTGTATTCGGCCAGCATTTTAAAAGAAGAAAAATCGTTCAGAATATTTCTGTTCTGCAATGTGTCGTACAGGTTCTGAATATTTCCGTTGCTCGGTAAATAAATAACAATCTCTTTTTTTATTGAAGGGTTTGTATTGCTGCGGAAAATTTTTCCATAGGCCATCCAGGCTACAACCAATCCGGCAACGAGTAGTACGGCCAGAACAATCCATATTATTTTCTTTTTCATAGGCTGTGTTTGGGATTGAAGCACTGCATCAGCACCTCGTTGTGAAATTTGTTATTGAAAAAAATCCATTCTTTTTTGGTGCAGGTAATCTCGAAACCGGCAGCAGTAAACAGTTTCAGGCTTGCATTGTTGTCAGGTAACACATTGGCCCACACCTGATGAAGATCCAGAACTTCGAATAAATACTGCATCAAAACACGCAGAGCATCGCCGGCAAGTCCTTTGCAACGAAAATCATCATTGATAAAAATACCCACGCCTGCGCGTCTGTTTAATGCGTCGTATTCAAACACATCAATCAGTCCGGCTCTTTGTTTTGTTTTAATATCAAAAATAACGAATCGGACCTGTTTATCGTTTTGCAGATTGGCGGTTGATCCGGTAATAAAATTCTGCAGGTCTTCTGCTGTGAAAGGTTCTGTGGTGCCGCTCAGATGCCAGTAGCGCTCATCGTTTTCGATGGCGAGCATAAAATCAACATCGGACAGATCGGGAATCCGGAGTAGCGTTTTTGAGCCGTTCATCATAAACCCAATGAATGAATTTGAGCAGTAAATGCATGTCTGGCCGGACCTTCGAGCCAGAGCACTCCGTTTTGTTCATCAACGTTCAGCGTGCCTCCGGCAGCGTGAATGGTAACCGGATATGCATAACCAATAAAAGTATGCGCCACCAGTGCGGCAGCTGTGATTCCTGTACCGCAGGCCAGCGTTTCATCTTCAACACCACGTTCATAGGTTCTGATGGAGATTGAGTCTTTCGAAAGCGAAACAAAATTGATGTTTGCGCCCTCTGGAAACTGTTGCAGATTGTTGCGGTGCAAAGCGCCTTCGGTGCGGACATTGATCTGTTGAAGATTGTCAACAATTCTGATATTATGTGGTACACCGGTATTGGCAAAGTATGACCCGTCGTCGAGTTTCTGTGGCTGACCACTGATACGCAAGGTGATTTTCACCTGCCATTCGTTGTTTTTTTCCTGCAGAATTTTTCCGTTGTGCAGGCCATCCGAGGCTTCAAAAGTTGCTTCGGCCCGACAATATTTTTTCATGAAAGCAAAAGCCATAGAGCAGCGTGCGCCGTTGCCGCACATGTCGGCTTCGGAACCATCGGCGTTGTAGTACAACATTCTGAAATCGGCCTCCGACGATGGTTTGATAACAATAAGTCCGTCGGCACCAATTCCCGTGTGCCGGTTGCAGAGCTGAACGATTTGCGACGCAGGAATCTGAAGTTTATTTTCGAAATCATCTATCATGATGAAATCGTTACCGGCACCGTGAAATTTATACGCCGTTGTCATTTTATTTATGCTTGATGGCAACATTGATCCGTTGTAGAAGCTGTGGTGCTGTAACCGGCTGCAATTCGGCAAAATCGGTGGTTTCGGGAATGGAATACCAGATTTGATTTTCGCGGATATAAAAGGCATCATCAAGCTGAACAAATCCGGTAGTGTTTTTTGGCAACAACCCATATAAAACCACAAAATTTTCCGCACGTTTAAATCCCCGGAAATTTAAGGGTGATTGCCAGAATTCAATTTTATAATTTGCAGCAGAATAATGATAGGCCTCTTTCCTTGTACTGTCGGCGCCTGCGGCTGTCTTCTGAATCACTACCTGCATGTTCTTTTTTGCAATCATCCGTTCGTTTTGAACCACATCCGGATTCTCGGCAATATTTCTTAAGTTACTGAGAGAGTCAACATACATTTTGCGGATTACCGAATCGAGAAACAATGAATCCATATCGCGGTAACCTGTCATTGCGGTGAGTTGATCCCATTTCTGCCAGTAATACAGACTGTCAATCACTGTTGGAATCGTATCAGTAGAAGTACCGGCAAGTTGTAGTGGCGCTTTTGAAACAGAAGCTGAATCACTTTGATTGTCATTGTGGTTTCGCCCGAAATGAATGATGTCGGTTTTTTCAGTAATCAACAGATACGTAAAATACCCTCCAGGCAACAATGCAAGCCCGATTACAACGCCCCAAAAGAAGGAACGGTACGAAAACTTCCGGTGATATACAGGTTTATTTTCAGGTTTTAAATTGTCGTTCATGGTGGGTGTGACAAAATGTCATTTTTACAGTGCAAAATTACATAATTATTTTTCGTTGCACACAAAATAATTTTTCCATGAATCGCTGATGAATACAATAAAATTGAACGATCATCGTTTGGGAACGTTGATGAACAGGAATGAAATTTGTCAACGCGAAACTCAAAAAATTGGAAAGATGAAAACGAAACTTGTTGTAACCCGCTTTTTTCTGGGGTTGGTTTGCCTGATGATGATGGGCGTGCAGGCTGAATCGATGAGTATTTCAGCTATTGAAAATATGAAAATGGACGCCAATGGCGATCCGGTAGATTTTACATTTGCGGCAGACAAATCGGTGCCGGCAGTGGTGAATATTAAAACATCATTTACGCAGAAAAATTCATACTATGATGACTTTTTTGCACCATTTAACGACTTTTTTCAGATGAATCCTTTTTCGCAGAAATATCCGATTGCCGCTTCAGGCAGCGGTGTTATTGTGAGCGAAGACGGCTATATAGTAACCAACAATCATGTAGTACAGGATGCCGAACAAATCAGTGTGACCCTGAACGACAAGCGCGAATATACAGCAACCATCGTAGGTTCAGATCCATCGACTGATCTGGCTTTGATTAAAATCGAAGAAAAGGGGCTGCCGTTTTTGCAATTCGGAAATTCCGATCAGGTGAAAATCGGTGAATGGGTGCTTGCCGTAGGCAATCCGTTTAATCTGACCAGTACTGTTACGGCCGGAATTGTGAGTGCCAAAGCCAGAAACATCAACATTCTTGGAGGAGGCAGTTCGGTGGAGTCTTTTATTCAGACCGATGCCGCCGTTAATCCCGGAAACAGTGGCGGAGCCCTGGTGAATACCAGAGGCGAGCTGATCGGAATCAATGCCGCTATTGCCAGCAACACAGGATCGTATGCCGGTTATTCATTTGCTATTCCTTCCAATATTGCCAGTAAAGTGGTGAACGACCTGAAACAATTCGGCATGGTACAACGTGCTTATCTGGGGGCAGACATTACCGATATAACCGCAGCCAATGCTAAAGAGCACGGACTTTCGGGACTGAAAGGCGTGTATGTTTCAGCTGTAAACGATGGTGGTGCAGCCTGGGATGCCGGCATTGAGCCCGGCGACGTGATTCTCTCGGTGGAGGGAAATGAAGTAAACAGTTCGTCGCGACTACTGGAGTTGATTGCCGAAAAACATCCGGGCGACAAAATGAATGTTGTACTGCAGCGAAACGGCAAGTCATTAAGTAAATCAATTGAGCTTCAGAACCGCCGCGGTGAAACCAGCATGCTGAAAAAAGATGATCAGATGGCTACGACTTATCTGGGAGCCACTTTTGTTGAGCCCGATCAGGATGAAATGAGCAAGCTGCGCTTGCAATATGGTCTGAAAATCGCCGAGTTGGGCGATGGTGTTCTGAAGCGTGCCGGTATAAAAGAAGGCTTTATTGTGACGAAAATCGACGGAGTGGAAATTCATACCATGGAGGACATCGAAAACACCCTGATCGAAAAGTCGGGTGGGGTTCTGATGGAGGGCTATTATGCCAATGGTATGAAAGCTTATTATGGCTTTGGCCTTTGATTTTCGTGTTAAAACGAGCCAAAATACCTTGGCTGTAAGCGATAATTTTTGTACCTTTGTACACTATTTCAGAAATTCGCTTAACGAATTGATTAACAGCGATTTAAGCAAAACAGCGCTATGAGACAACTCAAGATATCAAAATCCATTACCAACCGGGAAACCGCATCGCTTGATAAGTACCTGCAGGAAATCGGAAGAGAAGAATTAATAACGGCTGAAGAAGAAGTTCAGCTGGCACAACGTATCAAGCAGGGCGATCAGGTTGCACTCGAAAAACTGACCAGGGCCAATCTGCGCTTTGTGGTATCGGTGGCCAAACAGTATCAGAATCAGGGGCTCAGCCTGCCCGACCTGATTAACGAAGGCAACCTCGGTTTGATTAAAGCCGCACAGCGCTTTGACGAAACGCGCGGATTCAAATTTATTTCATATGCCGTATGGTGGATTCGTCAGTCCATTTTGCAATCTCTGGCAGAGCAATCGCGTATTGTTCGTCTGCCGCTGAATCAGGTGGGCTCGCTCAATAAAATTTCAAAAGAAGCATCACGCCTCGAGCAACGTTTCGAACGTCCGCCTTCAGCCGAAGAAATTGCCAGCAGTCTTGATCTTCCTGAAGACAAAGTGATGGAAACCATGCGCCTGTCGGGCCGCCACGTGTCGGTTGATGCTCCGATTGTGAGCGACGATGATACCAGCATGCTCGATGTAATGGTCAATCACGATGCACCACGCGCCGATCAGAGTCTGATGACTGAAAGTCTCTCGCGCGAAATTGAACGGTCGCTGGCGACACTGAGTGAGAAAGAACGCGATATCATCAATCTGTATTTCGGTATTGGTGTCAATCACAGCTGGACACTCGAAGAAATCGGTGTACACTTCGATCTCACACGCGAACGCGTCCGTCAGATCAAAGAAAAAGCTCTGCGCCGCCTCAAACACAACTCGAGAAGCAAATTGCTCAAGACATATCTGGGATAAAGTGCGAAAATCGAAGCTGGATGAAAGTGGTTG
>CAYSCE010000103.1:0-9435 GCA_964429475.1 uncultured Bacteroidaceae bacterium
AGGGTTTGTCTGAAAACAAGCTGAAAAGCACGAAATTTTAAAGCATTTTCCGGATAATTTCTCTGGATCCGAGTCCCTCTGCTTCCGCCTTGTAATTCTTAACTATACGATGCTGCAAAACGTTTTCGGATACCGCCTGAATGTCTTCAATATCCGGCGAGTATTTTCCGTGCAACAGCGCATGGCACTTGGCTCCCAGGATAAGATACTGCGATGAACGCGGACCGGCGCCCCAGGCGATATAGGAATCGGCAACCTGTGTTCCGAGCGTTGTTCCCGGTCGTGTTTTGGCCGTCAATTCCACGGCATAGCGAAAAACATTGTCATTGACCGGAACGCGGCGAACGAGGTTTTGAAATCCGATTAATTCATCGAGTGTTGTTACGACCGATGCTTCGGGCATGCGCTCAACGGTAGTGCGTTTTACCACGTCAATTTCTTCATCCATGGTTGGATAGTCGAGCCAAATGCTGAACATAAAACGGTCGAGCTGAGCCTCGGGCAGGGGATAGGTACCTTCCTGCTCGATGGGGTTCTGGGTTGCGAGTACAAAGAACGGGTCGGGCAGCACATGGGTCATACCGGCCACCGATACTTCGCGTTCCTGCATAGCTTCGAGCAGAGCCGACTGGGTTTTGGGCGGTGTACGGTTGATTTCATCGGCCAGAACAATGTGAGCGAAAACGGGGCCTTTGATATAGCGGAATTGGCGGTCTTCGCCAAGAATTTCAGTTCCTATGATGTCGCTGGGCATCAGGTCGGGGGTAAACTGAATACGCGAAAAAGTAAGGCCCAGTGTTTTGGCAATGGTTGTAATCATGAGCGTTTTCGCCAGCCCGGGTACACCGATAAGCAGCGAGTGACCTTTACACAAAATACTGATCAGGATTTTATCAATAACTTCTTCCTGGCCGACAATTACTTTGGAAACTTCGGATTTCAGTCTGCGGTACACATCGTTCAGTGCTTCGCTGGCTTCAATATCATTGGCGTACTGTTTCATGTTTATTACCATTTGTATTTAAAAAGACAGCTTTTATATTCATCCATCAGGCGGATATAGGTCGTACTTTTCTTTGTCTGTACCCATTTATCCAATGCCTGTTGTCTTTTCGTATCGAGTGCATATTGTGTTATCAGATTGTAGTCCGAATCCAGTGTGGCTTTGTGCGGTTGTGTTCTGCTGCGCAGGTAAATGAGTCTGTAACCATCTTTGCCGTTATCGGTCTGAAAAAGAACCGGTTTCGAAATGCTGCCCGGCTCCAGTTTTTCAACATTAAAAAACAAGGTAACATCGTAGCTATTCATTTCGGACGGTTTAAATTTTGTGCCTCCTGAATAGGGGTTCAGAATCATACCCCCTGAGCCTTTGTAGCTATCCGGATTGTATTTCTGCGAAGCTTCGGTAAAGGTAAGCTCGCCTGAATTTATTTTATTGTATACGCTGTCCAGTCTCAATTTGCCGGCATATAAATCGGTTGCTGAGGCTTTCACTGTCAAAAGGATATGGCGGACATTGATGTAATCGCCTTTGCGTTCAATCAGCTGAAGGACATGATAGCCGGCAGGGGTTTCCACAACTTCGGAAACATCGCCGGGGTTTTTCATCGAGAACGCGGCGCCTTCAAATTCGGGGTACATTTGACCACGGCTGAATAAGCCAAGTTCACCACCTTTTTTCTGACTTCCGGGATCTTCGCTGTACAGGCGTGCAAGCACCTCAAAACTTTCTCCTTTCAGAATACGTGCGCGTAAATCGGAGATTTTATCAAGGATGATCTGGCGGTCGGCAGCAGAAGGTTCCGGGATGACCACAATCTGTCCGATTTCCATTTCAGAATCCACAAAAGGAACATCGCCATCTTTGAGCGATTGAAAATACTTTTTCACTTCGGAGGGCGACACACTGACGTTTTCGGTGATTTTTCCCTGCATGTTCTGCACCAGCAGCTGCTCCTTAATGATTTCGCGGAATTCATCCTTGATTTCAGGAATGGTTTTGTTGTAATATTTTTCAAGTGCTTCGGGCGATTTCATCTGGTCGACAAAATAGCGAATGCGGCGATCCAGCTCAGATTCCACCTGCGATTCGGATACAACCAATGAGTCAATTTCAGCCTGCAGCAGCAGCATTTTTTGCAGCAGCAGTTCTTCGATAACCTGGCAGCGGAGTTCATCGGTAGATTTTTCACCCGACATGACGGCCTGGTTGTATTGGTTTTCGACATCGGAAAGCAATATCACCTTGGACCCAACGATGGCCACAATTTTATCAATCGGCTCGCCGGTGGGTTGAGCAGTGGAACTCAGCACCATCAACAGTATGATAGAAAAGAGAGAAAGGAATTGTTTCATTATTTCAGTTAATGTGGAGTGTTACTTTTTCTTCCTTCAACGCGTTTTCGTACATTTTATTACGATAATCCTGCAGAAGTTGATTTTTCTTTTTTGCTTCAAGCACCGATTGAATACGACTTTTAACCAGGTTGAGCGGCGCCGGGCTGTCGGTCAGCATATAATCCTTAAAGCGGACCAGATAAACCACCGAATCGGTTTCAATCTGATGGAATCCGGTTTCTTTGAGAAAATCATCCTGATTCTCGGCTTTAATGGGAATTTCCTTCAGAATATCGTTGAAGTACAGCCACACATTGTCTTCGAGAAAGTAGTTCAATGCTTTTTCACGCGCCAGCGAAGCCAACTCAGTCTTGTCGTCGGAATTGTCCGACATCAGCAACTTTTTGTATTTTTCGCTGTCCGTGCCTTTTTTTCTGAGCTTCAGATAATTGACTTTTACAATGTTTTCTTTCAGCAGAAACTCGTCCGGGTTGTTTTTGTAATACGTCTGAATTTCTTCGGCAGACACAGTGATATTCTTCGATTCCCCAAACATCTTTTGTTCGAGTGCCGAAATAATCATCATTTTACGCGCTTGGTCGGCTTTTTTCTCTATGGCTTTAATCTCGTCGTTGCTGAGTTTATCCGAAGCATCCTGGTACATCAGCTGATCCATCACCCAGGTGTTGACCATGGCTTTGAGAAACTGAACACTGTCTTTTTCCGATAAACCGGCTGGAAAATAAATGTCGGACAGATACAGTTTTTCTCCTTCCACTTCGGCCAGCAACACATCGTCTTTACGCTTGCTGCCGCAGCTGAAATTCAGCAGCAGAACAATTCCCATCAACGATATCAGTATGAGCCTGCGTTTGGTCATTTCGAATAAATACTCTTAAGAACGTTTTCGTCGATTTTCCAGGTGTATTTGCTGCGCAGTTGTTTTACCCATTCCTGCTCGAGATAGTTCTGATATTCGGCTGTAACCAGACCTTTTACTTCGCGGAGCGGTTTGGGCTCGGGATCTCTGAAAGCGCGGATCCACACCACATTGATCACATTGTTTTCGCGATACACGCTGTTTTGGTTCAACACGGCCGGAGTCTGATCAACCAATGCATTGACGCCTTTTTCAACAATGACGGTTTTATAGGTCACTGTCGGAACGGTATCTTTATTGAGCATGGTGCCAATGACTTCCGGAGTATATCCTTTTTTCGGTGCTTTTTTCAGCAGCTTGTTCAGTGCAGCCAGGTCTTTTTCAGAAGAACAGGTAAAGATGGCAGCTTCGGTTCTCGGACCATATTTGTAATTACCGTTGATGGTTGAATAAAAGTTGTTCAGTCCGGTGGTGTCTTTCACTGCTTTTGACCATACATTTTTATCCATCAGATCGAAGAGCAGAATGCCATCGCGGTACTCTTTCATCAGCGCTTTGAATTCAGGATATTTTTCTTCGAGACGTGTGTTTTCATACTCAATAATCATGTCTTCGGTATACAGGTTGAACATGGTTTTCACGAAGGTGAATTTATCGTCGCCCTGTTTGATCTGCGATTGTTTGCGGGTCATGTAATCAACAAACTCGCTCATTTTGTAGTCTTTGCCGGCGATGGTGCAAACTTTTTCTGTTGAATTTTTCAGTTTTTCGGAAGGCAGCCACGATGCGGTGTACAAGCTGTCGGTCAGTTCGGGTCTAATCTGATTCAACGCTTTATCGTTGGTGCTGAACTGATATTCTGTTTTTAAACGGCTCACCAGTTTGTCGCGGGCAATAAAAGAACGCTTGTCACGACTGATTTGATTTTTCAGTGCACTCTTGTTTTCGTCGAAAGTGCCAATAGGCTTGCGGTCGATGAGTTTGATGATATGCCAGCCGTATTCGGTTTGGACAGGGCCGGTAATATCGCCAGGTTTCATTGAATAAAAAGGTTCAATAAAAGTCGGGGCCATGCGGAAACAGCCAAACCAGGGCAGTACACCGCCTTTGGCAGCTGAGCCTTTGTCGTCGGAATATTGTTTGGCAATTTCGTCGAAGGCCGAACCGTTGGTAACCAGCTTGTATGCTTCATCGATGCGGGTTTTTACCGAGTCTTCTTTTCCGGGAACCGCGCGGACAAGAATGTGGGCAGCCTGCAGCTTTCCAATGGCGGGTTTGCGATCGGTCAGTTTGATAATATGATAGCCAACCGGTGTACGGATAATCTGGCTGACATCTCCCACTTTCATGTTATAGGCTGCGGTTTCAAATTCATAATATAAATTCAGCACTGAAAAATATCCCAGATCGCCGCCATTTCCCTTCAGGGTTGATCCCGCCTCTTTGCCGGGACGGTCTTTGGCGCTTTCGTCTTCGCTGTATTTGCGGGCGATTTCATTAAAATTAGTTGCGCCGGCATTGAGTTTTTTGCGGATGTCCTGCATTTTTTTGAAAGCTTTCAGGGTATCTTCAGGCGAAGCATTGGAGGATACTTTCACCAGAATGTGTGATGCGCGGATGTCCCACTGCATGCGGTCATAAGCTTCCTGTAACAAATGATCGGTCACTTCGCGGTTCGACAAATACGGCTGTGCCAGCTGACGGCGATAACCGGCCAGTTCGTTTTTAAATGCAGTCGTTGTGTCGAGTTGCAGCGCTTCGGCTTCCTTTACTTTCAGTTTGTAATTAATAAATAGCTCAAGATATTCCTTGATGCTTTCTTCGGTTACAGGTTCATCTTTTACATTGTTTTTGTTGTAAACAGCCAGAAACTCGGATCGGGTTACCTGCTCGTTTCCAATGGTCATTAAAACCGGATCCTGTTGTGCAAATGCTGAAAACGCTGCACAAATCATGAAAAAGACAGAAAAAACAACAGCTTTCATACGTGAGAAATTTTAGTATTCTTTGATATTTCGATTATCTACTGTAATTCGGAGCCTCCTGGCTGATGGTAACATCGTGCGGGTGGCTTTCGATGATACCGGCGTTGGTAATGCGGGTAAACTGTGCATTTTGCAGGTCGCCGATGGTTTTGGCGCCGCAGTATCCCATACCGGCGCGCAATCCGCCCATGAGTTGATGCATCACTTCGCTCAGTGTTCCTTTGTAGGGCAAACGTCCCACAATGCCTTCGGGCACCAGTTTTTTAATGTCGTCTTCGGCATCCTGGAAATAGCGGTCTTTCGATCCCTGCTGCATGGCTTCGATACTGCCCATACCGCGGTATGTTTTAAACTTGCGTCCTTCAAAAATAATGGTTTCGCCCGGACTTTCGTCAACTCCGGCAAATAGCGATCCTGCCATAACCGTGTGGGCGCCGGCCGCAATGGCTTTTGTAATGTCGCCTGTGTAGCGGATTCCGCCGTCGGCAATGATGGGAATGCCGGTTCCTTTAAGCGCCTGAGCCACGTTGTAAACCGCTGTGAGTTGCGGAACACCGACACCGGCAATCACGCGGGTAGTGCAAATAGAACCCGGGCCGATTCCGACTTTTACGGCATCGACTTTTATTTTTGCCAGTTCTTTGGCGGCTTCGGCAGTGGCAATATTACCAACCACGATATCAATACTGCTGAATTTTTTCCGGATCATTTTCACCATTTCCAATACGCCTCTGGAATGACCGTGAGCTGTGTCAATCACAATGGCATCGGCACCAGCTTCAACCAGCGCAGCAACGCGGTCGGGAGTGTTTGCAGCAATACCTACAGCTGCGGCAACGCGGAGGCGTCCCAGTTTGTCCTTGCAGGCATTCGGGCGTTCCTTGATTTTGATGATATCCTTGTAAGTAATGAGGCCGATGAGTTTATAATTTTTGTCAACGACCGGCAGTTTTTCAATTTTATATTTCTGCAGAATTTCCTCGGCTTTTTCAAAAGTGGTGAATTCGCGCACGGTCACTAAGTTTTCGTGGGTCATCACTTTACCGATGGGCTTGGCCAGTTTTTTCTCGAAACGCAAATCGCGGTTGGTAATAATGCCTACCAGCTTGTGATTTGCATCCACTACCGGAATACCACCGATTTTATGTTCTTTCATCAACACCAGAGCGTCGGCAACGGTTTTGCCTTCGGTAATGGTAATGGGGTTAATGATCATGCCGTTTTCGGCACGTTTTACTTTCACCACTTCGATGGCCTGCTGTTCGATGGTCATGTTTTTATGAATCACACCGATGCCGCCTTCCTGTGCCATGGCAATGGCCATAGCTGATTCAGTCACGGTATCCATGGCGGCAGAAACAAAAGGAACATTGACCTGAATGTTTCGTGTAAAATGTGAAACGAGGGTTGTTTCGCGCGGTAAAACTTCACTGTAAGCGGGAACCAGAAGAACGTCATCGTAAGTCAGGCCTTCCGGCAGGAATTTTTGGTCTTTCGGACTCATAGGTATTTCTTTGTGCAAAATTATAAAATTCCGTCTATTCTGCACCTTGAATTTTCAACTGTTTTATATAAATGTTGCAGGAGTGAATTTTATTTTCCACGACCCTGAACAACAATTAGGACCGTGTAAATCATAATTTTGAAATCCATGGCCAGCGAAATATTCTCGATGTACAGAATATCGTATTTCAGACGATCAATCATTTGCTCCACATTTTCGGCATAACCATATTTCACCTGTCCCCAGCTGGTAATGCCGGGTTTGATTTTATGCAGCAGTTTGTAGTACGGAGCTTTCTGAACAATCTGATCGATGAAAAATTTTCGTTCGGGTCTGGGGCCCACCAACGACATATTGCCAATGAGCACATTGTAAAACTGTGGCAGTTCATCAAGGCGGTATTTGCGCATGAATCTTCCAAAAGGAGTAATTCGGCTGTCTTCCTTGTTCGACAATGCGGGGCCGTGTTCTTCGGCATCCATGTACATCGACCGGAACTTATGCATGATAAACGGTTTTCCATGTAAACCAATTCGTTCCTGACTGTAAATAATAGGTCCGCGTGAACCGGATTTTACAATGATTGCCGTAATAATATACACCGGCAACAGTATAGTCATGATCAACACCGACGCAAAAATATCAATGCCTCTTTTGATAACCCGCTGCCAGTGCGGCATAAGCTCGCGTGATACATAAATCAGCGGAACATGAAAAATGGAATTGGTGCGCACATTACCCGCTAAAATATCCTTGTAATCGGGAATGATTTTAATATCGACCGATGTGTTGTCGAGAATACTTAAAATCTCAGTAATAATGCGGTGTTCCGAAGGCTCCACAGCCACAATAACTTCTTCGATCTGCTGTTTATTGACAATTTCTTCAAGCTCGGAAAGAGTTCCTAAACAGGGCAGATACTGTGAAAGCTTGTCGTTGCTGTTTTCCAGAACAGGAATATAGCCCACAAAAATATTTCCGGCGCTTTGTGGCTGGTGGGTAATTTCCTCATAAATATGTACAGCATTGCCGTTGTTGCCAACAATCACGGTCGGAAATCCCCATATGCCACGGTGAATTTTGTGGGCAGTGGAGGTCGATATAATAAAGCGGCCCAGATAAGTGAGCAAAAAATGAACAAGCAACAGAAAAATGTAACTCTGGTAATAATTTACAAACGAACTCACCTGATCGTCGAGCAGCAGCACAAAAAATATGATTGTCACGCCTATAATGGTGTGCATGGCTGTTTGACCCATCTCGCGCAAACGTGACCGGCGGAATACATCGCGGTAAAAACCGGTGAGAAAATAGAACAGAATCCACGAAAGCGGAATGATTAAAATACCCAGATAAAAATTGGAATCTGTAGTAACCTCATCCCACAATGCACCGAAATCCATGCCTTCCTGGTATTTCCGTAAAGCGAAAAATGCAGCCCAGGTGCAAGCCGCGCCGAGTAAATCGGACGTCAGGTAGCGGATGGTTTGCAGTGTGCGGTTCAGTTTCATTCGGCGTGGATGAGTTTCACATTATCAATATAGGCGCGGGCTTCGGTTTTTCCTTCAGGCAGACGCATCCACATGAAATAATAAAAGCTGCTGGCATCGTATTCGCGCGCAGTAACCGTAGTGAGATTGACGTACACTTTTTTCCAGATGTCGGTTTCGTTCAGCACCACAATTTCATGAAAGACCGATTGGGTGCCGGTGTTGGATATGACACCCACTACCAGCGGTGCTTCAGTACGGAAATTGAGTTCCAGAAAATTGTATTCTCCGGCAGTGGGTAGCACGTATGCCGAATTTGATTTTACGACAATGGTATCGTGCTGCGTATCTACTGCCAGCATGCCCGAATAGCCGCCTTCGAAAACAATCGAAGGGTCATCGGTGCGTTGCATAATGGTGTCGCTGAAGGTTGTTTCACCAATGGTGATACCACCGCTTTCGAAATCCTCGATGGTTTCGAACACAATTTCATCGTAGTAACTGCTGACCGGATGTATTTCAACAACTGAATCCTTCACCAGATTAATGGTGGAGGTCCAGGGTTTTACAAACGGATAAATGGCTCTGGTATTCGAAATGCCATTGAGCATAATACCGGGAATAATCTCGATGGTGTGTTCGCCTTCGGCCAGCACGGGCAGGGTACAGGGCAATTCGTATGCACCGACACTTTTACCGTCGATATATATCCAGGCATCAACAAAATTCTGGCTTTCAGTGCCTTGTGTACTGCTGGCATTAAAGCCGATCGATTCAACCCTGATAAACGATGGCGTTTCTTCAGAAGGATTGATCCAGTTGCACGAAGTGAGCGCAACAGCTGCTGCAAAAATCAAAACAAAAGATCTCATGGTGTAATGTACATGCACAAACGGACAAAAAAACAGATTAGTATGTGCTTCGGATTTTTTTAAGAAAAAAAGTAGAGCGACTCGTTAATCTGTTCCATCACTTTATAGGCAACTTCCAAAGCGGTATAACCATCCAGAATTCCGACCGGGGTTGGTTCGTTGTTCTGAATGGAATTGTGGAAGCGCGATAATTCCGTTTTAATGGCGTTAATGGGTTCTATATCTGGATTTTCAATGTGAATCTGCTTTTTGGGTGAACCGTTTCCCGGATCCATAACCAGCGCAAAAGGTGGTAACGAACTTTCGTCAACCACATCGCTCATGCGGATGATTTCAGTTTTTTTCTCCAGAAAGTCAACACTGATGT
>CAYSCE010000104.1:0-9419 GCA_964429475.1 uncultured Bacteroidaceae bacterium
ATCAGGTACAGCGTGTCGCAGTGCCGATATCGGCTGTGGCACCGGAGCACAGACTTTTGTACTGGCTGCCAACACCAAAGGCAATATCACAGCCATTGATCTGTTTCCCATGTTTATTGACCGGCTCAATGCCCGTGCTGCTGAATTACAACTGCAGCACCGGGTACAGGGCGTAGTCGGAAATATGGAACAACTGCCTTTTGACAACGAAGAATTCGATCTGATCTGGTGTGAAGGGGCCATTTACAATATCGGCTTTCAGCGCGGCCTGACCGAATGGCGCCGTTTCCTGAAAACAGGCGGAATGATTGCCGTTACCGATGCAACGTGGCTGACCGATGCCAGGCCGGCCGAAATTGAAACTTTCTGGAACAATGCCTATCCGGGAATCAAAACCATTGCTGAAAACGTTGATTTGATGCGCGCTTCGGGATATTCCACCGAAGCGGTTTTTACACTTCCGGCCACTTGCTGGACCGATCATTATTATGCATTGCAAGGTGCCGCGCAGAAAACATTTCTGATGAAATATGCCGGCAACAAAACCGCCGAAGATCTGGTGGCCAACCAACGACACGAAGCAGCCTTGTATGAACGCTTCGGAGACTATTACGGATATGTTTTTTACATAGGTCGTAAGTGCTGATACTTTTTAAGAAAGACTGCTTTGTGTGATGCAGAGCAGTCTTTACTTTAAACGCGATTTTCAGAAACAGTCTGTTCGCCGCTATCTATCCTTCGACGGAGTTTATCCTGCGAACGGCAGGGCTCAGGATGACAGCAAGCGTTCGCTCCACGATGCTCCGCCGCGGCGGAGAGGTCGTGCGGGTGCTGCTGCGCCGGGGCGCTTCGCTGTGTTTTGGCCCTGGATGCGGTTTGGCAGCTGGGTGTTTGGTAAAAGATTTGTTGCTGCATAAACATAACAATCAGTAGCAATCATCGGGTTTAACGCAAAGATATTTTGGTGGTGTGGAGCCAACATCATTGATGTAGATTTCCGTCGTGTCGTTTAGGACATATTTGAAATACAACTTGTTTTCGCATATTTGAAAAGGTATATCGCTATACGCTCCTAGTTCCCAACGTTTAACCACATGGTAATTTAAATCCAGATAAAACAAAACCAGAAAAGAATGTCCTGAACCACGAACATAGGTCTCTTCGGAAATAATATGATATGCTATTTCTCCCTGGTCGTTATTTATAACGCCTAAATAAATTATATCATCAATGTAGTCTTCATTTTCCAGATGAATCGTATCCAAAACGTTGTGGTTTGCAATAATTACAAAGTCCGAATCTTGTCCATAGGAAAAAGACAGACCGTATGTGAAAATGACAAAAAGAAAAAATACTATTTTCATCGTTCATTTATTTTGGCTTGAAAATGTCTTCAAAATTGCTTTTAATTATTGTTGAATAATCTCAAAGACTGCTTGATTTCTTGGATCTGAGCAACGTTGCTAAATTCCCATTTCTACACCCGCAGCAAACCGCGGAAGCCGCGTACGTTGTAGTACGATTCGGCGCCGTTGTGATACACAAAAACGCGCCCGTAGCGGAAATCGCCAAACAAGGCTCCACCTGCAGCGCGCACTGCATCGGGTGTTAGTAGCCAGCTCGATGTTTTTGTATCGAATGGCCCAAACTGCTGCAGAAAACGATATTCATCTTCGTTCAGCAATTCAATGCCCATGGTTGCGGCCATATCAACGGCTGTATTTACGGGTTTGAATTCTTTGCGGGCTTCCAGTGCCTGACGGTCGTAACAAAGGCTGCGACGGCCTTTCGGGCTTTCGGCCACACAATCATAAAAAATAATTTCGCCTGCTGTTTGCCCCGCGGCGCATACATCCGGCTCTCCGCCTGTGTTTTCCATTTCACCGAGTGCACGCAGTTTGTCCGGATTTGCCTCCAGCCTTTTCAAAACATCGCTCCAGATGAGGCCTGCATGACGATGCATGTTTTGCTCAAAACGCAATTTCAATACTTCCTTTAATGATGTAAAATCTGTTTGTGTTGCCATGCGTCTGTTTGATGTTAATGTGTCAAAAACTGGAGTGGAAAAATTTAGATCAATAAAGTTTTGTCACTGTAAAATCAGCAATCGGAACGTCGGCTTGCAGAGCCGGATCGCGATATCTGAGACGTGAAAAATACACTTTTTTTCCACCTTCAGATAAGGCGCGATCAATCAGATAACAAGGTTTTGCTTTGGCTGAAACAAGTACTCCAATGAAATCCAAAGCTAATGTATTATATTCCATGATGCCACTTACATCGAAGGTCGTGTCAATCGGATTGCCGTCGCGGTCGGTAAAAACAGCTTTGTTGTTGCGGATTTCCATCCGGCTGCTGTTGGCGGTGTCGCCCTGGGTGATCAGTAATTTTTTATTTTGATAGATAAGGGTGTCGGCCGTTTTTTGTGCATGACCAGCGCATACGGCTGCAAAAAAAATCATCAGAAAAAGTATTGGGTTCATAGTATCCGTATTGATTTAATAGTTTTACAGAAAATCCGGACTGTCAAATATATAAAATATTTGCTAATTGCCAACAAATCCACCAACCCTCGAAGGGTTCAAAACCCTTCGAGGGTTGGGGCTAGGGGGCAACAAAAAAGCCCCGATTCGGGGCTTTTTTTCAACAGTAACAAGTCGGGTATTAGTACATATCACCCATTCCACCACCGGGCATCGGCGGCATAGCAGGTTTGTCTTCTTTAATTTCAACGATAACTGTTTCGGTTGTCAGCAACATGCCGGCAATCGATGCAGCATTTTCGAGGGCTACGCGGGTAACTTTGGTCGGGTCGATTACACCGGTTTCGAGCAGGTTTTCGTACACTTCGGTGCGGGCGTTGAAACCATAATCGGCTTTTCCTTCCTTCACTTTCTGAACGATTACACTGCCTTCGAGGCCTGCATTTTCAACAATCATACGCATGGGCTCTTCAATGGCTCTGCGGATGATATCGATACCTGTTTTTTCGTCTTCGTTTTCGCCGCTCAGACCTGCAATAGCTTCGATGGCGCGGATATAAGCCACACCGCCACCAGGAACAATGCCTTCTTCAACAGCAGCGCGGGTTGCGTGCAGTGCATCGTCGAAGCGGTCTTTCTTTTCTTTCATTTCAACTTCGGAAGCGGCTCCTACTTTAATGACAGCAACACCACCAGCCAGTTTGGCCAGACGTTCCTGCAACTTTTCGCGGTCGTAATCGCTGGTAGTTGCTTCCATCTGAGCTTTGATCTGTGCAACGCGGGCATCAATGTTTTCTTTGCTACCAAGACCTTTTACAATGGTGGTATTTTCCTTATCAACGGTTACTTTTTCAGCTTGTCCGAGATAGGTCAGATCAGCATCTTCGAGTTTATATCCTTTTTCTTCGCTGATGACAATACCGCCGGTAAGTACCGCGATATCCTCGAGCATTTCCTTGCGGCGGTCGCCGAATCCGGGGGCTTTTACAGCAGCTACGCGGAGTGACCCACGGAGTTTATTTACAACCAATGTGGCCAGTGCTTCACCTTCGATGTCTTCGGAGATAATCAGCATCGGGCGACCGGTTTGAACCACTTTTTCGAGAATCGGCAACAATTCTTTCATGCTGCTGATTTTCTTGTCGTAAATCAGCATGAAAGCGTTGTCGAATGCGGTCTGCATTTTTTCGGTATCGGTCACAAAATAAGGTGAAAGATAACCGCGGTCGAACTGCATACCTTCAACTACATCAACAGTGGTGTCGGTACCTTTGGCTTCTTCGATGGTGATCACGCCTTCTTTTTTGACTTTCTTCATGGCCTCGGCAATTTGTTTACCGATTTCATTGTCATTGTTGGCCGAAATGGTAGCAACCTGTTCAATTTTTTCGAAGCTGTCGCCGATTTCCTTGGATTGTTTTTTCAGATTTTCAATCACAGCGGCAACGGCTTTGTCAATACCACGTTTCAGATCCATCGGGTTGGCGCCGGCGGTTACGTTTTTGAGTCCGGTATTGAAAATGGCCTGAGCCAGAACAGTTGCGGTGGTAGTTCCGTCGCCGGCAGCATCGTTGGTTTTGCTGGCAACTTCTTTCACCATCTGAGCGCCCATATTATTTACTTTTTCCGGGAGATCAATTTCCTTGGCAACGGTAACACCGTCTTTTGTAATAGCGGGAGCTCCGTATGATTTTTCGATAATCACGTTACGTCCTTTGGGACCCAGCGTAACTTTCACGGCATTTGATAAAGCGTCTACACCTTTTTTCAGTTGTTCACGGGCTTCAACACCGTAGAGAATCTGTTTTGCCATATTGTTCAGTTTTTAGAATTGTTGAAATTAGATAATTGCGAGAACGTCGGATTCCTTCATGATCAGATAATCCTTGCCATCAATGGTGATTTCAGTTCCGGCATATTTACCGTACAAAACAACGTCACCCACTTTTACAGTTACCGGTTCATCTTTTTTGCCCGGGCCTGCGGCTACAATGGTTCCACGCTGAGGTTTTTCCTTGGCAGTGTCGGGGATAATAATTCCGCTGCTGGTTTTGGTTTCAGCCTGAGCCGGTTCAATTACAACGCGGTCGGCCAATGGTTTGATGTTTATGCTACTCATATCTGTCATTTTTTTTGTTCGACGCGGGGCCTGTCATTTTTTGTGCCATTGACTGAAATCTGACAATTTTACAGTATTAATCTGACAGGGTTTGTTTTTAATGGACGTTTTGTCAATGAATCTGAAACGAAAGAAAAAAGCCTGAGAATTTTCAGGCTTTCAGTATTGTGTGCAGCAGAATAATTGTGTGCAATTATTGCTGATTCTGTGCAGGCTGCTGGTTTTCGGCAGGAGCATTCAACGGTGATGCACCGGTTTCTTCAATGTGCTGCTTCAAACGGCTTTCGGACGAAACTGCCTGTCCGCGCGGAATTACAAAAATAGAAAGCAGACTCAACGCCAGAATGATGATAGCCATCGTCCAGGTGGTCTTTTCCAGAAAATCGGCGGTCTGACGAACACCCATAAACTGGTTGGATGATTGCATGCCGGCTACGAGCCCGCCACCTTTGGAGTTTTGAACCAAAACAATGAGTCCGAGCAGAACGCAGACAATAATCATCAAAACAATCAAAAAAACATAAAAGCCCATCGTGCTGATATTTAAAGTGTTACAATTTCTTTTTCAAGTTTTCAATCAGGGGTGCAAAGTAACTACTTTTTTCTGGATTAGCCAAAAGTAATTTTTCGTACATAATTAACGCCTTTTCGTAGCGTCCCTGTTTTTCGTAGATCGAAGCCAGTGTTTCCGACACCAGTTCGAATTTTTCCGTAGTGCTTTCTTCAGCCAGATTGCGGCGGTCGGGCAAACGGTTCAGATCGATTTTAATACTCGGCTCCGCTTTGATAAACTGATCAATCAGCTTTTCAATAATCGGATTTTTTTCAACCGGTTTTACTTCGGCAACGGGTTCCGGCGAAATTTCCTCCTCTGCCTCTGCTTCAGGCTCTGATATAACTTCCGGCGTTGGTTCCGGCGTCATTTCAGGCTCAGGAGTGGAAATCGCCTCCGGCGCAGGTTCCGGCTGATTTTGCCTCAATTCGGCAAGCCTCTGCTGCAGTATTTTCAAAGGATCGGTCTCTTCGGCCGGCTTTACGACAGGAGCTTCAGCAACCATTTCCATCTTTTCTTCAGACTCCGGAACCGGCTCCGGTACTGCTTCAACCGGAATTTCTTCCTCCGTTGCTGCTGCGATTATGTCTTCTGCTGCCGGAATTTCCTCTACTTTTATTTCAGCTTCCGGTTCCAAAACGGGCTCTGCATCTGCTGTCGGAATTTCAATTTCTTCGGAAACCGGCCCTGCGGCAACTTCTATTGGTTCTTCTGCAACCGGTTCGGCAGCAGCAAAGGTTGACTCTTCTGAAACCGGTTCAGTAATTTCGTTCTGAATTTCAACAGTAACTTCGGCTTCCGGCTGAATTTCTTCTTCAGAAACAGCTGATTCAACCATTTCTTCAGTTATTTCAGCAGCCGGCTCTTCGTGAACGGGCTCCATTTCAGCTTCAGCAACCGGAGCAGTCATTTCTTCCTCAACCGGTGGTAATGCTTCAGTTTCAATAATACCGGTTTGAACCTCAGGTTCAGCAACTGTGAGTTCCTGTTCCTGTTGTGCTTCCGGAGATTCGGCAACGATTTGTGGTTCGGGTTGATTCAGAAAATAAAACAGCATCAGCCGGTCCGGGACTTTAAAACCTGCTTTGGGCAGTCGTGCTGCATAGGCAGCCGGATCGTGCTGTTTCAGCATTTTCAGGTGCAGCATTTCGAGATGTGCAGCGTAGGGGTGTTGCACAAGCAGCTGCGAAATTTCGTCAGCGGTAAGATTCAGAAAGTGGTTTGCCGGAATCATATCTAATCGGGAATTACCAGTTAACAAGTGCTTTATTGAAAATGTCGTCGACCAGCTCTTCGGTGATGGTTTCAATCAATCCGTCTTCGACAGCAGCCAGACTTTGTGAGGTCGAAAATTGCTGATATCGTGTAAAGCGGGTTTCGAAATTTTTACTTTCGTCCAGCTTATTGAAAAACCGGACATTGATGGTGACCGTGAGCTGGGTCAGCTGGGCGGTTTGATTGCCCTGAATGGCCACGGGCTGCAGGGTATATCCTGTAATTTCGCCTTCGAAAGCCATGTCGGCATTGGCATTGACCATGGTCAGCCTTGTCTGCCCCATGATTTTATCCTGCAGTTTTTCGGTGAGACGCTTACTGAGCGTAGGATTGATCAGCGTTGCATTGTTATCGAAATACTTCACCGAAAAGGTTTTTGCATCGGGGTGTATCGAAGCACCTGTAAACGTGACACGTAAACAGGAGCTGGTGCCGAGCAGCAGAAGCACCACGAGTCCGGGAAGGATCAATCGTCTCATTCGATGTTGTATTCCTTGATTTTACGGTACAGGGTTCGTTCGGAAATACCCAGCTCGAGAGCAGCATTTTTGCGCCGGCCATGATGTTTGTCAAGCGCTTTCAGAATAATTTCCTTTTCTTTCTTTTCGAGCGAAAGGGTTTCTTCGACTTCTTCGGAATAATCGACCTGAATTTCATTCACCGGAATTTTGTTATGCTGAAAGTCGCTCTGGGGCGGGGCATAAGCTGGTTTGTAAAATTCGGGCTGAATGGGAATTCCTTCGCTCACTGGACCAACGGTGCGTGTTGTCATGCCAGGCTCAATGCCGGTTGCCGAAATAATCTCGGCAATCAGTTTTTTCATTTCGCCCATGTCTTTTTTCATATCGAACAGCACCTTGTATAATAGTTCGCGTTCGCTGGCGTGTTCATCGCTGTTGTCGTACTGTTTTTTCAGCACCGGCAACGCCGATGGGTTGCTGTCGCTGATATATTTCATCAGGGTTTCAACCGTGACTTCGCGGTCTTTTTCGATGATGGAAATTTGCTCGGTAATGTTTTTCAGCTGACGCACATTGCCCGACCAATAGGTCTGTGTGAGCATTGCCTGCGCGCCTTCGGTGAGGACCAGCGACGGCATGCGGTATTTTTCGGCAAAATCGGCTGCAAATTTTCTGAACAGCAGCACAATATCTTCTTTGCGTTCGCGCAGCGGCGGAATATGAATAGGCACAGTGTTGAGCCGGTAGAAGAGGTCTTCGCGGAATTTACCGTTGGCAATGGCTTCGCCGAGTTTTACGTTGGTGGCAGCCACCACGCGGGCGTCGGTTTTGATCACTTTGGAGGAGCCGACACGGATAAATTCGCCGCTTTCGAGCACACGCAACAGGCGCACCTGGGTGCTGAGCGGGAGTTCGGCTACTTCGTCCAGAAAAATGGTTCCGCCGTTGACGACTTCGAAATAGCCCTTTCTGGCTTCGGTTGCGCCGGTAAAGGATCCTTTTTCGTGGCCGAATAATTCACTGTCGATGGTTCCTTCGGGAATGGCGCCGCAGTTTACAGCAATGAAAGGCCCATGCTTACGGCTGCTGAACTGATGAATGATTTTCGGAAAGACTTCCTTTCCGGTGCCGCTTTCTCCGGTAATCAGCACAGTCAGATCGGTTGGTGCAACCTGACGTGCAACATCGATGGCACGGTCGAGCGCCGGCGCCTGCCCGATGATACCGAAACGTTGCTTTATGGAGAGAATATCGTTCATTGATTTTCGGATAAGGAGCGCTAAATTACGAAATATATGACAATATGGATGTTTTTTATGTCATTTTTTCAGTCCGGATACATTGGGCACAACGCACAACGCACAATGCACAGGTCACATCCGCCGCGGCGGACACAACGCGCGTAGCTGTTGAGCGTAGTCTTTTTCAACGGAATTGTGATTTTGAGTCTCCGGACACAACCCGCAGGAATTTCTTTTTCAGACTACACCCAGCAGCAGGTAGGCGCAGCGCCAGGCAATCAAATGATTTTTTATTCAGTTTTAGATCTCTTTGTATCTTTACCGTATAAAAACTGCAGCTTGCCGATTTTGGGTTTAAGCAGAAATGAAGTGAATCTACCTTTGCTTCACAAACCTTAAAACTCAAAACAATGGAAACGCAGTGCACGTATAAACAAAGGACCATGAAAAGAGTCGTATTCGGACTAATTGTAATAGCAACCGGTGTATTATGGATGATGCGCAATATGGGCGTCCTGGATGATTACACAGCCAGCATTATTTTTACCTGGCCCATGTTGTTGCTGGCAATCGGATTTATCAGCCTGTTCGGCGATTCGAAAATTTTCGGAATAATTTTACTGGCTGTAGGTGGATTCTATCTCGCAAGCCGTGTGTATGAAATTCCGATAGAATTCAAGCAGGTGTTCTGGCCCGCATTGATTATTGTTGCCGGAATAATGATTCTGTTCAAAGCCGGACATTCATTTAAAAGCCGCATTCGTAAACAGGTCCGTTCGAATGATCTGATCGACGAAGTGAATATTTTCGGAGGGGGCGAAATCCGGGTAAGCTCCGCTCAGTTTCAGGGAGGAAAAATAACAGCTATTTTTGGTGGCAGCAATGTGATTCTGCTCGACAGTGAATTGGCGGAAGGCGACAATATTCTTGAAATATCGGCTGTTTTCGGAGGCTTTAAACTTATTGTTCCGGCACACTGGAACGTAAAAATTGAAACTTCGAATGTGTTTGGCGGTGTGGTCGACAAAAGAATTATTACAGGAACCGTTGATATGTCGCGCACATTGGTTGTTCGGGGAAGCGCGGTGTTTGGCGGAGGCGAAATCACCAGTATTCTTGACTAAATGAAAAGCCGCAGCCACATTTTCTTTACGTATTTTTCAGCATGGATACTGATTACAGTATTCTATGCTGTTTTATTGTGGGTGGCCTATAATATTGATTTCCGATGGGCTGCAGCCGATAGCGTCATCAGCACGACGCTGCTATTTATCATTGGTCTCGCTC
>CAYSCE010000105.1:0-9413 GCA_964429475.1 uncultured Bacteroidaceae bacterium
TCCCCGCAGCCCTGAGCTTCGCATACTCAGCATTCAGGGCATCGGGCTATTATTGTTCGATCCGCCAGCTAGCGGATCGTTTTCAAAGGAACCAACTAATGGAATTTTTAGGGTAAACGTTTATTGCCACCGTATAAAACTGGCTACTGACTACTCACTACTGAAAACTAAAATTACTATCTTTGCTGCATCATCAAAAACCAATAGTCGTGAAAAATACATTTCTATCTGAGCGTATAACCAAAATGAGCGAATCGGCTACGCTGGCCATGACCAAAAAAAGCCGCGAAATGAAAGCCGCCGGCATCGATGTGATCAATCTTTCCATTGGTGAGCCCGATTTTTTTGTGCCCGATTTTATTAAAGCTGCCGCCAAAAAAGCAGTCGATGACAACTTCTCATTTTATCCGCCGGTAGCAGGTTATCCGCAGCTGCGTCAGGCTATTTCAAACAAGCTCAAACGCGATAACGGACTTGAATACACCCCTGAGCAAATTGTTGTGTCAACGGGTGCAAAACAAGCCATCTGCAATGTATTTCTTGCCTGCCTCGATCCGGGCGACGAAGTCATCGTCCCGGCTCCTTTCTGGGTCAGCTATACCGAACTTATTAAACTCGCCGGCGGTGTTCCCGTCTATATTCCGACAACCATCGAAGATGATTTCAAAGTCACACCGGAACAGGTCGAAAAAATGATTACGCCGAAAACAAAAGCGTTCATTTTCTGCGCACCCAACAACCCTTCGGGCATGCTCTACACCCTTGATGAACTCAAGGCGATGGCAGCCATGTTCGGCAAACATCCCGATGTGCTGATTATCTCCGATGAAATTTATGAACTTATCAACTTCGACGGAAAAACATACAGCATCGGGATTTTTCCCGAAGTGAAAGAACGCACTGTTACCATCAACGGGCTCTCAAAAGCTTTCGCTATGCCGGGCTGGCGTATCGGTTACAGCGCTGCACCACTTGATATTTCAAAAGCCATTGAAAAAGTTCAGGGTCAGGTGACTTCCGCTGCCAACGCCATTGCACAGATTGCCGGCGTTACTGCGCTGCAGGTCGATCCCGCACAATGCGAAGACCTGCAGATGATGAAAAAAGCCTTCCTCGAACGCCGCGATTACGTGGTAAAACGTCTGGGCGATATCCCCGGATTCAAACCCAATGTTCCAATGGGCGCTTTCTATGTATTTCCGAATGTACAGCAACTCTACGGAAAATCAGATGGCACCACGGTAATCAACAACGACAGCGATCTCTGCATTTACATTCTCAACAAAGCACATGTCGCACTGGTTCCGGGTTCTGCTTTCGGTGATCCGAACTGCATCCGCTTCAGCTATGCTACCAGCATGGAAAACCTCACCAAAGCGCTCGACTGGATTGAAAAAGCAATCAAAGAACTGAAATAGCAGCAATGCTACGCTTGAAATGCTGCTGTCTGTTCTTCGACGGAGTTTATCCTGCGAAACGCAGGGCTCAGAATGACAGCAGCATTTTCAAAATTCTTTCTCTCATTCTCGCTCTCATTCTCACACAGATTCTTCGCTCTCGCTCTCACACTCATTCTGTTATTTCCGGGGGGATTGACTTGTAAAAATTGTGTCCTATGGCCAAAAGTAAAGTTGAATCCTGGTTTCTGAATGCAATTCAGGATAACAAAAAAATTCAGGCGCAATGTCGCCTCAAACCTGTTATAACCGACAATTATGTTTCACTCGGACAACTCACCGCATTGCGATTTCTCGAGTGGGTATGCGAAAATCCGGGCGGTGTAATTGCCTTGCCTACCGGAAAAACGCCGGAATTTTTTATCAAGTGGACCCAGTTCTATCTTGCCAACTGGACCCGCGAACTGAACAAAGGCATCCTTTCTGAAATCGGCTTCAAATCAGGCGTTAAGCCCGATATGAAATCACTGGAATTTTTCCAGCTTGATGAATTTTTTCCGATCGATCCTTCACATGAACGTTCGTTCTCGCATTTTATCAATATGTTTTACATCAAAGGTTTTGGTCTCGACCGCCGCAAAGCGCATCTGATCAATACCTGCGACATGCCTGACCGTGGCAACATGAATCTGTGCGAACTTTTTTCGGATGGCGATATTGATTTGAGCCTGCGTACACGACAGGTAAAATCGGAAAAAGAACTTCATAAAAAAAGAGCCATTCAATACATCGATCAGATGTGCGCCGCATACGAAGAATCTATCCGCAAAGCAGGCGGCATCGGCTTTTTCCTCGGTGGTATCGGTCCCGATGGACATATCGCATTTAATATCCGCGGCAGTCGTCACGATTCAGTTACACGACTCGATCATATCAATTACGAAACACAGGCTGCGGCTGCTTCTGACCTGGGTGGAATCGAAAACGTGCGTCGTAAAGCCGTTGTTACAATGGGCTTGCAAACTATAACGGCCAACCCCGATTGCACGGCTGTCATTATTGCTGCAGGCGCTTCAAAATCAAAAGTTGTGGCCGACGCTATTCTGAATGAACCATCGCCGGAATTTCCTGCAACATGTCTGCATAAACTTCCCAATGCACGCATGTTTATCACACGCAGCGCCGCTGCAGGTCTGATTGAAGAAAAATTTCCAGCATCAGAAACTTCTGTCAGTGCCATCAAAAACAAGATCCAGCGCGGGCTTGACCTGCCCATCGGAAAAGTGATCATGCACACCGCACCGCATCACGATGATATTGAACTGGCTTATTTCCCCGCCATCCATCATCTGGTGCGCAGCGATAAAAACGAAAATCATTTTGTGTATTGCACCAGCGGATTCACAGCAGTGACCAATATTTATCTGGCATCGGTGCTCGAAGCAACAGCTGCATTCCTCAGCAGCAGCGACATTCAGGACAAAGCAACCGAAATAAAATTGTTTGACGTCTCTGCAAAAAACTATGATATTACAGGCTATCTGAATGGTATTGCTCAACAACAAAAGGAAATTCAATTGCTGCATATTGCATGTCGAATGGTGCGCAATGTAGCTGCACATCTGAATACACACAGCTGGGATAAAATTAAAAAATATATCAGCTCGCTTTCCGATATCATTCAAACACTTGAACCTGGCAGTAAAGAACCCGAAGAAATTCACCTCGCCAAAGGCTGGGTGCGCGAATTCGAAGCTGAACTGGCATGGGCTCATTTCGGATTGCCCGATGAGTTCACACATCACATGCGACTGAAATTTTATTCAGCTGATATTTTTCCGGAATACCCCGACTACAACGAAGATGTGCTGCCGATTTTCAACCTGATGAAAAAAATAAAACCGGATGTGATTACACTCGCCATCGATCCCGAAGGCAGTGGTCCCGACACACATTACAAATCGCTGATGGCCATTTCTGCCGCCATCGACGAGTATGTGAAACAAACCGGACGCACCGACATCCGAATCTGGGGCTACCGAAACGTGTGGTCGTATTTTAAACTCGGCGAAGTAAATACCATCATTCCGGTATCGCTTAATTCGCTTGCCGTATTACACAACATGTTCAACACATGCTTCCTCAGCCAGCGCTCAGCCTCGTTTCCCAGCTATGCATTCGATGGATCTTTCAGCGAACTGGCACAGAAAATCTGGGTGCAGCAATTCAACGAACTACGCACCATTCTCGGCGATAAATATTTTTACGAAAGTCCGAGCCGCATGCTCAACCGCGCTTATGGAGCCATTTACATGAGCGATATGAGTTATCAGGAATTCACCGATTATCTTGTTCCGCTCCGCAGACTCCTCGAATCGAAATCGATGCTGGAGAAATAGCGAAACGAAATACGATTTACGAGATACGAAATCTGAAATACGAAATTGACGTAAGGCATCAGTCGTCAGGCGTTGTGCGTTTGAATATATATACCGCAAGCGTCAGCACTGAAAGTTCCAACCGCATTTCGACCCTTCGGCCCATCGACAAGCTCAACGACCAGGCGGATGACCACTGACCACTGACTACTGAAAGCTGATAGCTCATAGCTTATTCAAGCCCATACTTATCGACCAGATAAATCAACGCTGCCATACCTGCGGCCCCCAATTGCAATTCACGACGCACAATTTTATCAAACGTGTCGTTGCCCGAATGATGATATTCGAAATAGCGCTGCGAGTCGGTAACAAGCCCGCAAAGCGGCACGCCAAGCTCTTTAAGAAAACTGATATCCACACCGCCAAATCCTTTTTCAATTTTATTAAAACCATACGGCTCCAACAAATATTTCCATGCCTGTACTTTTACAAGCACGGCCGAATCGACCGAAAAGCCCGTTGGAAGCGCCATCCCGTGATCACTTTCCAAAGCAAAAATATGAGTCTCACCTTTTTCTTTAGCGTCAGCAGCATATTTTTTTCCGCCACGCTGATCCATTTCTTCATCAATAAACATCACTATACGCAAGGTGTTCTGAGGTTTGTAGCCGGTTTCAAAAAACAGTCGAGCTACTTCAAGCGACTGCACGCATCCACCACCATCGTCGTGTGCACCGGCCGAATTATACCATGAATCGAGGTGACCACCTACCGTGATAACCCGCTCAGGATGTTCCGTTCCACGTATTTCGCCGATAACATTTCCCTGCTGAATTTCAGGTAATTCTTTACAGGTACTATGCAAATATACGTTGGTCTCAGGAAATTTCAGCAATACAGAATCCAGTTCCAGTGCGTCTTTTGTGCTGATGGCAAATGCAGGTATTTTTGTATCCGTCGTTTTATAACGCATGATTCCTGTGTGCGGAAAATCATCAGTTACTGAATTGATTGACCTCACCAAAACCGCAACAGCGCCCTGTTTCGAAGCTTCATCGGCGCCCAGTACACGCATCTGAGCATTCTCACCATAGGCTCTGAATGCATTATAATACGTTTGATTAAACGGTCGGTTGAAATAAACAATTTTCCCTTTTATCGTGGCCGGATCAGCCTTCTTCATATCATCAATACTCTTGAAAACCAATACCTGAGCCGTAATTCCACCTTCCGGAGTCGGCACCGATCCGCCAAGAATATCTACCGTCAAAGGACATTTCTTTTTTCCTTTAATCGTATACCACGCTGTATCGCGCCCGGGGAGCCATTGCCGAACCATACATGGTTGAATGTACACCGAGTCAAACGGCATCGTTTTCATAGTGCGCAACATGTATTGCATGGCGGTATCCATAGCAGGTAATCCTGCAAGACGTCCCGGTGCAACATCACACAATCCTTCGAGTTGACGGTACGAAATTTCGCTCTTCAATGCGTTGTCAAAAATGTTCTTGATCATTATGGAATCCGCATTCTGTGCGCGAACACCAAGCACCGATACCATCAGTACAATCGAAAAAAGAATTTGCTTTTTCATGAAATATTATTCTCCAAAAATATTGCGGTTTATAAGTGCCGCATCATTCAGAAATTTCTGAATTTGTTTCAGCTCTAATCCTTCCGTCAAAACACTCATATAATGCTGATTGTGAACATCGCTTCCCGCGCAGGTAATCAGGCCTTTTTCCAAAAGACTGAAAGCTCGTTTACGAATATCCGATCCGTAATACCCGCAGAGCGACGGAATATTCACCTGCATTTCGATTCCGGCCAGGCGCAATTCTTCGAATTGTGCTTCGTTTGTATTCCAGTAACCATAACGCTCAGGATGAGCCAGAACAGGCGTGTAGCCTTTCATCAGCATTTCCTGCAAAATATTTCTATAGTGCGGATAAGGTGAATAAAAAGAAAACTCCACCAATACATATTTCTTTTTCCCAAACGAAAGTAAACCTTGTTTCAGATGCTCCGAAAAGCCTTCATCAATCAGGTATTCAGCCGCAACAAATAATTCCATCTCCGGAATGCTACGCTGCACCACGTTTTGTAATAAATCAAACGCAGGAAGAATTGTATCGCGCGAATTCCGGTAATACTCAAACTGGACATGCGGCGTACAAACAATCCTCTGGTAACCGCATGAAACCATTTGTTTAAGCAACTCTAAGGATTCCTCAACCGACTTGCTTCCATCGTCGATTCCTGGAATAAAATGGGAATGAATATCGGTATTCAATACCGAATAATTCAGCTGTGGCTGTTTTGCAGCAAACAAACTAAGCAAAGACATTTTTATTGTCTTTAAACCAGATAACCGTTTCTTTCAAACCCTGCTCCACATCAACCGCCGGATTGTATCCTATGGCTTTAGATGCTTTCGAAATACACGCCGATGAATCGCGGATGTCGCCCGCACGCTCGGGTTCATACAGGGCGTCTGACTTTCCGCCTGTAATCGATTTAATGATATTGAACAAAGTATTTACAGCAGTCGATCCGCCGCAACCAATGTTGTACACATCAAAGCCCGGAGCTGTATCGTTGAACGCTGCCAGCAAATTAGCATGAACAACATTCGAAACATATGTGAAATCGCGGCTTTGCTCACCATCGCCAAATATCTTCGGTCGCTCGTTTTTCAGCAAATGGTCAATGAACAACGGAATTACTGCCGCATACGGACCTTTCGGATTTTGACGCGGGCCAAATACATTAAAGTAGCGAAGTCCGGTAACGCTCATTCCATAAAGTTCGGCACACACACGCCCATACATTTCATCAGCACGTTTCGACACCGCATAAGGCGATAATGGCTTTCCAATCAAATCTTCCTTTTTCGGTAAATGCTGATCATCGCCATACACCGATGATGAAGATGCAAACACAACTTTCTTGACTTTGTTGAGCCGGCATAAATGCAGCACGTTAACAAAGCCATGCACATTGTTGATGTCGGTAGCCGGCGGATTTTCAACCGAGCGCGGGACACTTCCAAGTGCAGCCTGATGAAACAAAACATCGGCCTTGATGAAATGCGCAGCAATGGTGTTGGCATCGTTGATGTCGGCTTGTGCAAACGTAAATGCATCGTTGCCGAAATGATGCTTGATATTTTCAATGCTGCCGGTGAGTAAATTATCAATGACAATCACCCGCGCTGCACCATGTTCGAGCAAAGCATCGGTCAGGTGCGAACCAATGAATCCAGCCCCTCCGGTGACAATACATTTCTTCCCTTTAATTTTTAAAAAAACATTATCGGTTTTCATACATGTCTTTATAGTAATTCATATAATCGCCGGAAGTAATTCTATTCAGCCATTCCTGATTTGCCAGATACCATTCAACGGTTTTTTCAAGTCCTTCTTCAAACCTCAGCGATGGTTTCCATCCCAACTCGTTCTGAATTTTTGAAGAATCGATGGCATATCGCAAATCGTGGCCAGCTCTGTCTTTTACGTATGTAATAAGTTTATCTGAAGTTCCTTTTTCACGTCCCAGTTTCTGATCCATTATACCGCAAAGCAAATGTACCAGATCGATATTTGTCCACTCGTTGTGACCGCCTACATTGTAGGTCTGGCCAGCTTTCCCGTTATGGAATACCAGATCAATCGCTGCTGCATGGTCTTCTACATACAACCAGTCGCGAACATTTAATCCCTGTCCGTAAACAGGCAGTGGCTTGTTGTTCATGATGTTGTTGATCATTAACGGAATCAACTTTTCAGGAAAATGATACGGACCATAATTGTTGCTGCAGTTTGTAATCACTGTCGGCAAGCCATATGTATGATGGTACGCCATGACAAAATGATCGCTCGATGCTTTAGCTGCCGAATACGGACTGCGCGGATCATACGCTGTTTCTTCAGTAAAGAAGCCGGTTTCACCCAATGACCCAAAAACTTCATCGGTTGAAATATGATGGAATTTTTTACCGGCCATATTGTCTTTCCACAGATTTTTTGCGGCATTCAGCAAATTCACCGTTCCCATCACATTGGTCATCACAAACTCAATGGGATTTACAATGCTGCGGTCAACATGCGATTCTGCTGCCAGATGGATAATTCCATCGGGCTGATATTCTTCAAAAATACGATTTATATGTTCAAAATCGCAGATGTCAGCTTTTACAAATACATAATTTTCCTTCTTCTCAACATCGCGCAGATTCTCCAGATTTCCTGCATAGGTTAGCTTGTCGAGATTTACAATACGAACGTCAGGATATTTGTTTACCAGCAAACGAACCACATGCGATCCGATAAATCCGGCTCCTCCGGTAACAACAATGGTTTTTTTCATGATTTCTTTTCTATTTTATTTCTGTAATTCTGTTCCCATTTCCATGCAGAACGCGTTATGTCATCTAGAGTCAATTGTGGTATAAACCCAAGTATTTGTGAGGCTTTCGACGTGTCGGCCCACACTCTTTCCACATCGCCTGCGCGGCGTCCGACAATTTCGTATGGCAACTTTACACCACTGGTTTTTTCAAAACTCTGAATCACTTCAAGCACGGTATATCCAACGCCACTGCCGAGATTAAATACATCGACAGAATCGGATGGCATTTTATCGCAGAATTCGAGCGCTTTTACATGTGCACACGCCAGATCACATACGTGAATGTAGTCGCGTACCGCCGTGCCGTCTTTCGTATCATAATCACTGCCGAAAACTTTCAACCTGTCGCGCAGCCCCATGGCTGTCTGAGTAATAAATGGCATCAGATTATTCGGTATACCGCGCGGCAATTCGCCGATAAAAGCCAACTCGTGCGCTCCTGCAGGATTGAAATACCGCAACGAAACTACTTTCATTCCGGGCTTCGACTGAATGAAATTCTTCAGAATTTCTTCGCCCATCTGCTTGGTATGACCATATGGCGACCATGCCGGAAGAAAAGGTGCAGTCTCGGTTACAGGAAGTTGCTCACTCTGACCGTACACTGTACACGATGATGAAAAAACAAATGAACTGATTTTTCTTTCCTTGCAAAAATCAAGAACACTCACCAGCGACCCAATGTTGTTCCGGTAGTAATCAAGCGGTTTTTCGACAGATTCACCCACACTTTTATACGCCGCAAAATGAATCACTCCGTCAATATCATCCGGTAGTTTGTTCAACTCATTCCTGTCGCCAACATCCATTTTATAAAATTCGGGGCCGGTTCCGGTAGTGATGAAAATCCGCTCCAGCACAGACTCTTCGCTGTTTGAAAGATCATCAGCAATCACCACATCAAAACCTGCATGGATGAGTTCAACCACCGTATGCGATCCGATATATCCCAACCCGCCTGTGACCAGAATTTTCTTCATGTGCTTACAAACTCCAGTAAGTGAGATTTTTTACTTTATGTCGCAGAATGCCTTTTACGTCAATCAGAACACCTTTGTCATCCTTCAGCAATGCTGCGAGTTTTTCTTCATTCAGATCCATGTATGCTTCGTGCATCACAGCCAGTACAATCGCATCATATTTGCCCTCCGGGCCCGACGCCAGCGGCAGATTGTATTCATGCTCGAATTGCTTTGCATCGGCATGCGGATCAATCGCATCC
>CAYSCE010000106.1:0-9389 GCA_964429475.1 uncultured Bacteroidaceae bacterium
GTGCAGCTATTGCGCAGCCTATTGACGTTGTTGCCGCCATGCAGAACGACAAAAAATTCAAAGCTGAATATGATAAGGCTGAAGCTTTTCTTTTGGATTACAACTACGAAGATGCTGTTCAGATTTATCTGAAATGGGATTCGGTGTATAAAGACAACGCCAATCTGAATTTCAAAATCGGTTATTGCTATGCCAGCATGAGCAGCGAGAAACCAAGGGCTATTCCCTATCTCGAAAAAGCTTCACAGGCAGTTGTTAAAGAATATCAGGGCGATTACCTCGAAACCAATGCACCCGTAGATGCTTTTATGTATCTGGGTATTGTTTACCATATCGACTACAAATTCAATAAAGCGGTTGAGAATTTCGACAAGTTTATGCGCTATGCCGAATACGATGCTCCCGAACTTGTTGATTCCGTAAAAATTCTGAAGGAAAAATCCTACAATGCCATTCGGATTATCAATAATCCCTTGAGCATTAAGATTGAAAACCTCGGAAATGCAGTGAACACGCAATATCCCGAATACAGCCCGATCATCTCCTCGGATATGAAAACCCTGTATTTCACCAGCCGTCGCGAAGGCAGCACCGGTGATAAAAAAGACACCAAAGGCTCGTATTTCGAAGATGTATATTTTTCTTCACTGGGTTCTGACAACCAATGGACAAGCGCCCGGCATATCGGCGGTAAAATCAATACCACCGGACACGAAGCCACCATCAGCATTTCGCCCGATGGAAAAACTATTTTGCTTTATCGCGACGATAAAGGCGATGGAAATATTTATTTCAGTCAATTGCTGGAAAACAATGAATGGTCGAAACCCGAGAAATTTCCGGAACCGATAAACTCTGCTGCATGGGAAACACATGCCTGTTTCTCGCCCGATATGAATTACATTTATTTCGTCTCAAACCGTCCCGGTGGCTTTGGTGGCCGCGACATCTGGGTTTCCGAAAAAATCGGCGGCAAATGGATGGAAGCTGAAAATCTTGGATCGACCATCAATACTCCGTTTGACGAAGATGCTCCCTATATGCTCCCCGACGGCTATACACTGTATTTTTCATCGCAGGGACACGAAAACATGGGTGGTTTCGATATTTTTATCAGCACGCTGTCCGAAGATGGCTTCTGGTCAACACCCGAAAACATGGGATATCCGGTTAATACTACCGAAGACGATGTGTTTTATATGCCCACCCCGGACGAAAAACACGCCTACTATTCATCTTCGAAAAACTATGGCATGGGCGGACAGGATCTGTACTACATGACCATTGTAAAAGCCAAGAAAAAAACCATTACACTGCGGGGCCGTGTAGCCGACGCCAATTCGTTCAAAGCTTTGGGAGCCGATCTTGTTTTTATCTCGAAAAACAAGGAACAGGTTTTTGCCAATCTGACGTCGAACGGTGAAGATGGCATGTATAAAACAACCTTGTTGCTTGGCGATGAATACGAAATTACAGCCCATGCACCGGGCTACAGACAATCATCGTACACAATGACTGTTTCGGAAGATGAAAAGCGCGAAGAACTGGTGCTGGACATGTTTCTGAGTCAGTTGCTGCTGGCCGGCGACACTGCCAAGGCGCGCATCGAAGATGTGAATATTGGGGACAGAATTACACTTCGCAACATCTGGTACGACTTTGACCGCGCTACATTGCGTCCCGAGTCGGTTGAGGAATTAACGCTTCTGGTAAAACTGATGAAAGATTTACCGACACTGAAAATTGAAATTTCGAGCCATACCGATAGTTACGGATCGGATGTCTATAATATGGATTTATCCAATCGCCGCGCTCAATCAGTGGTATCGTTTTTGATAGCGGCCGGCATTCAAAAAGACCGGCTCGTTTCTAAAGGTTATGGCGAAACACAACCGGTGGCCACCAACACCACCGACGAAGGACGCCAGGCCAACCGTCGCACAGAGTTCAGAATTCTGAGCAAATAGGCCGCGATGTTGAATTAAACCGTAAATTTGTTAAACGAAAGAAATAAAAGCTGTTATGAAAAAGTTCATGTTTATCATTCTGATTGGTTTCCTGTCAGTATTCAGGGTTTCGGCAGACGAAGGCATGTGGTTGCCACTGCTGGTTGAACGCCTGAACCATACCGACATGCAGAAAATGGGGTTGCAACTGACTGCAGAAGAAATCTACAGCATCAATCATGCAAGTCTCAAGGATGCCATTGTATCGATGAACGACGGCATGTGTACTGCCTTCATGGTGTCGAAAGAAGGTCTGATGATGACCAATCATCACTGCGGCCTTGAATACATTACCGAAAACTCCATCAAATACAACTCCGATTATGTGCAGAATGGTTTCTGGGCATTGGATAAAAAACAGGAATTGTACAACCCGAACCTTAAAGCTACTTTTCTGGTTCGTATCGAAGATGTGAGCCAGAAGGTGCTCAGCCAGCTCAACGAAGATATGACCCCGGAAGCCCGCGAAGCTAAAATCAAGGAAATATCTGCAAAACTGGTTAGCGAAGGCATCAACGGAACCCATTACGAAGGCGAGGTGAAATCATTTTTCAAAGGCAATGAATTCTATCTTTTCATTTACGAGGTTTTCCGCGATGTCCGCCTGGTAGGCGCTCCTCCCATGGCGTTGGGAAATTTCGGTGCCGAAGCCGACAACTGGCTCTGGCCGCGTCACACAGCTGACTTTTCGTTTTTCAGAGTGTATATGGGTCCCGACGGAAAACCGTCACCGTACGATAAAAGAAAGAACATCCCTTACGTTCCGAAATATTACATTCCGATGACGACACAGGGCGTTAAGGAAGGTGACTTCACCATGGTTATGGGTTACCCCGGAACTACCGATCGCTCCATGACATCGAGCGGATTAAACATGAACCTTGAAGTGATTAATCCTTCGGTGGTAAAAATCCGTGACTCCAAACTTCGTCTGATGAAAGAAGATATGGACCGCGATCCTGCCATTCAGCTCATGTATATTTCAAAATACAATCGCTCGACGAACTACTGGAAATACTATATTGGCCAGACCGAAGTACTGAAGCGACTCAAAGCCATGGATAAGAAAAAAGCAACCGAAGCCGAATTTACCAAATGGGTCAATGCCGATGCTACCCGCAAAGCCAAATACGGCAACGCTTTAACCATTATCAACGAAGCAAACCAGGAACTGACCGGATACCGCAAAGCATTAACCTATTACAAGGAATGTGTTTTCCGCGGTCCCGAAATTATTTCTTTCGCCAATAAATTCGATTCATTGTATTTTTATCTGAACAAAACAGATATTCCGGAAGATCAGAAAGCAGCCAAAGTTGCTGACCTGAGCACCAAACTGAAATATTACGCATCGAATTATTATTTCAACGGATATAATGTGGACGTTGATAAAAAGGTCTTCATCGCTTTGTTACGTTTCATGAAAGATGACATTGCAAGCGAATTTTATCCTTCTGTATTCGAAGAAGTCGATAAAAAATACAAAGACAACTTTACTTCTTACGCCAGTTATGTTTTCGAAAAATCCATTTTTGGCAGTAAAGAAATGGTGTATGAATTTCTGAGAGAGCCCAACGCCAAAATTCTTGAAAAAGATCCCGGTTTTATGGCTATGCTTTCTTTCAACGAAAAACACAACCAGATTAAAAGTCAGATTGAAGCCATCGAGCTGAAACTGGCCAAAGGAGAGCGTTTATACATGAACGGCATGATGAAAATGATGGAAGGCAAAAAGAAATTCTATCCCGATGCAAACAGCACCATGCGCCTCACCTATGGTAAAGTAACCAATTATACGCCTACCGATGGTGTTGAAAAACCATTCTACACAACCCTCGATGAACTGATCGCACGCGAAGACGCCAACAATCCCGATTTTATCGTACCTGAAAAGCTGAAAGATCTGTACACCCGCAAAGAATTCGCAAAATATGCTGATGCCAGCGGCAAATTGCCTGTTTGCTTTCTCACCGACTGTGATGTAACCGGAGGAAACTCAGGTGCACCCATTCTGAACGGAAAAGGCGAACTGGTGGGTATCGTATTCGACATCAACTGGGAAGCCACCGCATCGAGTCTGAGCTATGTTCCCGATCAAACACGTACTATCTCAACCGATATCCGTTATATCCTTTTCCTGATTGAAAAATATGCTGAAGCAGCCAATATTATCCAGGAACTCGATGTCCGGAAATAATGACTGACAATTTTTAAAAAGCCGCTGAAAAGCGGCTTTTTTTATGCACGGGAATTAGAATACTGTGAGAAATTATATGTGCCTTTGAGTCTTCGTGGCGAATTTCGATTCTACGCATTCATATTCGCCAGAAACGCGCGCAGCCACGGCCCATAGGGCCCATGCTCCTCGTGGATACGCAACTCGAGCGCTGCCACAATTTCACTCTTCAACTCCGGATAGCGCATTGCCAGCGCTTCGAGCACCATCACGGCATTGTGCCGCACCGCCACCGGCTGACTCCGGTCACACGCAAATCCATAACAGGCATCGTATAAAATTCCTGTCAGATCCTCATCAATAGCCGGCGTATATCGCACCAGCATGCGCAGAAACTGACGGCGCGGGCCATCGTTTATTAAAACTGTCAGATTTGAAACAATATCAGGAACAAGGCTGGCTGCGAATCCCGGCACTTTTTCGTCGGCTTTTTCAATCACATTCGATGAACGCATATCAAACGGATACTCGTTGGAAAAGGCCAGCTGGCTGAATCCCGCCAACAATTCAGGTCGCGCAAGTAACAGACCAACCGCATGATCGGCCGTTGCACGCCCGCTGTCAAACAAAATCTTTTTAATTTCTTCAATCGTCTTCTTCATGTCAAACCGGGTCTGCATCAGCAATTACACGCACTCCTTTAAACTCCGTCATGGTCTGCAACTGATCGGCGCCGGCCATAATAATCTGTTTATAATTCATCAGCTCGCGGTTGCGCGGCAATTTGATCATGATATTGCGGATATACATATTCTTGATCCGGCCTACCGGCGGATATTCGGGACCCAGCACCTGGCGCTCGGAAAAATGTTTGCGTAAATGTATTTTTAAAGCCTCTGACGCCTTTTCGGCAACCAGCTTATCCTTGTGCATAACCGACAAACGAATCAACCTTACAAACGGCGGATACAAATAGTTTTTGCGCGATACCATTTCCTTTTCCATGAAGCCGACATAATTGGCATCGGCCACATAACGCACTACGGGATTTTCAGGATCGTACACCTGAATGAAAACCACACCGCCGTTATCGCGGCGGCCCGCACGGCCAGCCACCTGCATCATGGTCTGAAAAGCATGTTCGTGCGCCCTGAAATCGGGAAACGCGTGCAGATTGTCGGCATTCAGAATGCCCACCACATCCACACGGCTGAAGTCGAGACCTTTGGTGACCATTTGCGTTCCGACCAGAATATTGAAACGACCTTCATCAAAGCCTTTGAACATTTCGAGCATACCTTTTTTTCCGCGCGTGGTATCCATGTCCATGCGCGCCACTTTGTATTTCGAAAATAAAATACTCAGATCATCCTCGACGCGCTGTGTTCCCATGCCTTTCATCAGAATCTTTGTGCTGTCGCATTTCGGACATTTCGACGGCGGCCTGTCGGTGTAGCCGCAGTAATGACATTTGACCAACTCGACATTTTTGTGATAGGTCATCGACACATCGCAGTTGCGGCAAAGCGGCGTCCAGCCACAATTTTCACATTCAATCCAGGTGCTGTATCCGCGGCGGTTCTGAAATAAAATCACCTGCCGGTTGTGCATAACCGCTTTCAGTGTGGCGTCGTATAATTCGGGACTGAGCGGCCCAAGCATCTTTTTATGAAATGTTTCTTTCCTGATGTCAACAATTTTCACATCCGGACGCACTGCATTTCCGTATCTTTCGGATAATTCAGTTTTCAGATAGGCGCCGGTAAGCGCATTGTGCCAGCTTTCGAGCGATGGTGTTGCAGAGCCCAGCAAAATACCGGCACCGGTCATGTGCGACAACATAACAGCACAATCGCGTGCATGATAGCGCGGCGCAGGATCCTGCTGCTTGTAACTCATGTCGTGCTCTTCATCCACAATGATCAGCCCCAGATTGCTGAACGGCATGAACAACGCGGAACGCGCACCCAGAATGAGTTTCGGCTCGCCCTTTTCCAGTACTTCGTTCCATATTTCAACCTTTTCCTGCGCATTGAAACGCGAATGATAGACCAGCAACGCATCGCCGAAAAAATGGCGCAGACGGTCCACCATAAAATCGGTCAGCGCAATTTCGGGCATCAGGAACAACACCTGCTTTCCCGCTGCCAGATTCTCTTTGATGAGTCGGATATAAATTTCCGTCTTTCCGCTACCGGTCACGCCAAACAGCAACACCGGCTTTTTCTGCGGAAACATGGAACGGATTTCTTCAATTACTTTTTCCTGCGAAGCCGACAAATCAAAATCGGCAACAGGCTCCGAAGCGGCATTTGAAGCCAATCTCGAGACAACGCGTTCGCCTGCCTGCAAAATATTTTTTTTCACCAGCGCCGAAACCGATGCCTGTCCTGCAACCTTATTCAGTTCGGTCAGCGATACTTCTTTGGTGCCTTTCGCCAGATTGAAAAACGTAAGCAGCGCGCGGTACTGCTGAGGCGATTTCTTTTCCATTTTCACCATCAGCGCATGCAACACGCCGTCGTTGTGATACTCTTCGTGCAACGAAAGAAATTTCTGTTTCTTCGGAACGTAAGTATCTTCGAGCTCTTCGACGGGATGAATGACTTTTTTTTCAATCAGCGATTTGATCAGCTTATGAATTCCCTGCCTGCCTGTGATGGACTGTACATCGACCGGTGTCAGCTTTTCAGCTTTCAGAGCGGCTTCGGCAATCATATATTCATCATCGGTCAGGTTGCTGAAATCGTCATTAAAGTCGGGATGAATGACATAAATGGTGGTGCTCTCAATCTTCAAACCCGCCGGCACAGCGGCATTCATAACATCGCCCACCGAGCACATATAATACGAAGCCATCCAGTTCCAGAATTCGAGCTGCAACGGATTGACCACCGGATAAACATCGAGCACTTCTGCAATATCTTTAATATTGATATCGCCTTTGGGTTCCTGATCGGTAATACGAGCTACAATTCCGGTATAAAAACGCTTCGAACCGAAATTCACTACCACGCGCATGCCTGTCTCCACCTGATCTTTCATCCAGTCCGGAATCCGATAGGTAAAGAATCCCCGAAGGGGCAGCGGAAGAATGATTTCGGCAAACACAGTTATAATTTAAACAGATAATGTCCTGATCATTTCTTTCAGATCGGTACGGACTTTATTGGTGTGTTTTACGGCCTGTCCAAACGGAGTTTCAACGACATCCCGTTTAATAATACCGACCATGATGCCCGATTTGCCCGCCAGGAGAGCCTTTACAGCATGATAACCATACTGGCTTGCATAAACGCGATCCATACACGAAGGCGAACCGCCGCGCTGAATGTGACCCAGCACCGTTACACGAATGTCGTATTGCGGCAAACGCGCTTTCACTTTTTCGGCAACCGCAAAGGCACCACCGCTTTCGTCTCCTTCAGCTATCATGATGATACCGCTTGTTTTGTTGCGCCGGCGGCCTTTTTCAAGCTTTTCAATCAATTCGTCAATCGATGACTGTGTTTCAGGAATTAAAATATCTTCGGCGCCAACGGCAATGCCACTGCGCAAAGCAATAAATCCGGCATCGCGTCCCATCACTTCAATAAAGAAAAGCCGCTCGTGCGAATCGGCGGTGTCGCGGATTTTATCGACCGCTTCAACAACGGTATTCAATGCAGTATCATAGCCGATACAATTATCGGTACCTGCCAGATCATTATCGATGGTGCCTGCAATTCCGACAATTTTCACATCCGGATACAAGGCCGTAAATTCGTGTGCTCCGCGAAAAGTACCATCGCCGCCAATGGCGACAACAGCATCAATTCCTGCATTGCGAAGATTATTATAGGCGCGTTCCATGCCTTCTTTGGTCATAAAATCCTTGCTGCGGGCGGTTTTCAGAATGGTGCCACCACGCTGGATAATGTTGGCAACGCTCTTTGTTTCGAGTTCAATAAAATCGCCTTCCACCATTCCCTGATAGCCGCGCCGGATGCCGGTTACCTGAAGACCATGGAAAATAGCTGTACGTGTTACCGCACGTATAGCGGCATTCATGCCCGGAGCATCACCGCCGGAGGTGAGAACGCCGATTCGTTTTAACTGATTCATTGCTGATTGTTTTTCTCTCAACAAAGGTAGCAAAAGCTGTGGGAATTATAAAATGGGGTTGGGAAATAATTACTGAAATCAATAATACGATGCAGCCCCATACAACAGCAAAGTTATTTTCCTTCCACCCTGACCAATTCCTCTAGCATGGCTTTTAATTCAGAAGATCTCGGTCCAGGTGCATTCAAATTGACAATGGTGTTTCCTTTTCCAATTATGTAACTTCTGGGGAAACCATGATTCAAACCAAACTGTTCTAAATTTAATCCATTCTTAGAAATAAAATTCAAACCATGCAGGTCATATTCTATAATTGCTTCCCTCCACCAATCCTCATGTTTTCTGCTTTGCATTGCAATAGACATAAAAACAACATTTGTATCTTTAAAGTTTGCAATAAAATCATTATATGAAGGAATTAACTGAATACAACCCTTACAACCGGTCGTCCATAATTTCACATAGATTATTTTATCCTTATAATCCGACAACAAATGCCGGTTTCCAAGTGTATCATACAATTCCACATCGGGTATCTGTCGGCCCGGACGTAGATGATCATAGGACTGCGTGAAATTATCCGTTATATAAGCTGCATTCCTTTTATCATAAGCCGTTTTTTCAAAATAGTGCAGGATTGAGTCTGCATCATAAAAAAAAGAATCAAAGTAAGAACACCCATACGTGAAAAAGCAATCACTCATTATCATATATGCTACATCATTATTCTCCTTTTGCATATTCATTCCTGAGATAAAATTCCACATTGTCTGCAAATATGAGTTGTGCTCCACATTATGAACAATATCATAGATCTCCTTTGCCATAAAGCAATTTAAATACTCTTTCAAAGCCAAATAAAACTGAAGCGATTGCCCCAAAACAGTATCATTGAAATTTCTCAATTCCGAAAAGCGTTTGAACTCATTTGAATTCATCGCTTCAGCAAATTGAAGGGTATCCTTTTTCATTGTTATGCCAGACAGGTAAACATAGCATACTGCGGCCGTTTCAAAATTCAGATACGATAAGGCAATGTCTCTGTCTGCATTTCCATTCACATATCTACAAACATCAATATTCTGCAACTGTGTATTATACCA
>CAYSCE010000107.1:0-9322 GCA_964429475.1 uncultured Bacteroidaceae bacterium
TAAATCGGAGTTGTGGGGTTGAGTCTCCAGACTCAACCCGCAGGAATTACATTTTTAGACTACACCCAACCGCCTGACGCCTGATGCCTGACGTCTGACAGCTGACGGCTGAAAGCTGATAACTATTTAATATCTACTGACAACCACTCTTCGAGTGAAGCGATGATTTTTTTGTACATATCGTCCGGCATATCGGCAATACGAACATTGTGACAATTATCTTCATCCATGGCAAAAACCACTTTGCTGTTATCGCCGGTTACCGCTGCAGTAGCGCTCCAGGGATCTTCTTCGCCATAAATAAAAATGATATGTTCCGCATCGGTTTTGATGTAATTGCGGACAAAATTCAGCATCTCGGGTTTGTATTGAACAGGAACTTCTTTGGGGACTAAAATGCTGTTACTGACAAAACCTGATTTTATCGACAGCAAGTCTCCAAGCCCTGTTGTGTCGTATCCATAATAACCAACTTCGTTGTAGGCCTGCACAAAGAATGCTCCGGTTGAGCGTTGATCGCGGTATCCGTATGTTGTCGGAGCAATAATCTTTTTCAGATGCTTGTACAATGTTGTCGGTTTAGCGTCGGGAGCCGGAATTGCAGCGGTATTTCCGCAATACTGAAATAAAGCAAACGGATATTCAAGCACCATGTAATCAAGCACACTGTCGCGGCTCATAATGAGCGAGTCCTCGGCATTTTTCATATCAATGCCAATGTAATTGAGCATGTCGGCACGATGCGACAAAACAGCCCGTTGGAAAGTACGGATTTTTGTTCGGATTGAATCTTCGCTTACCTTTTTCAGAAACTCGATGCAGCGCGGATCTTCGTCGGCAATGGTAAATGGTGCCACATACGAAACAGTTGCTTCAACATCGTCCGGATACAGCGCACGGTGATAAACACAGGTGCTGCCGCCTTTGCTGGCGCCGGTGGTCACCCATTTGCCCTTGTAAAAAGGTTTCAGCATGGTGATAATCTGATGATGGTCGGCCGCAGCCTGTTTTACATTCAGGTATTCCCAGGGGCAACCTTCCGGAATGCTTTGTCCGAAAAAACGGTGTTCGATCATAATCTGATTTGCATTGAGCAACGAAGTGAGCTCTTCAATATATAACGGGCTTGTACCATGATTGCCCGCATAACCTTCGGTAATCAGCACTGTGGGCGCATCAAAGCTGCGGTGTGTAATAAATACCCGTTGGGAAAAAAATCCTTTGCTGGTATCGTTGTGATCGATGGGCATTTTTACATTCAGTACATAGGATTCGGTATATCCGCTTACCGCCGGTTTGTCCTTTATTTCAACGCCCGGAAGTTTTGCCAGTAATGGCTTCAGATCCTGTGCCGACAAGTATTGAACCGACAGAAAAACGAACATCAAAGCTGATACAAGAAGTCTTCGCATGGTAATTATTTTTTGCAATGATACAAAATCTGTCATTTTCAACGTGCTGCAATCGATAAAAATCCATTATGTTTGTACGTCCAATTTGTTATGAACGATGAAAATATCACTCAACAATAATCCCGAAATCCTTGACGATAGCCGCAGCTGGACGGTTCAGGACCTTATGGATCTGAAGAATTTTTCCTTTAAACTGCTGGTGGTGAAAGTCAACGGAAAACTCGTCCCGAAAACCGATTACAGCATTGTAACTGTGCATGAAGGCGATGATGTGATGATTCTGCATCTGATGAGTGGAGGCTGATGTTGTTTTCTCCTGAAGAATGTTATTTGCTTTTCCGGTAACTGAGCAAAAACGGCCATTAACTGAATAAAAATTTTATTTGGACGAAAATATTCTGTATATTAGCAGATATTTTTGCAAATGAAATACATCTTTACATCTATCTTATTAATTTCCATACTTCTATTCACTGAAAATTCTGCCAGTGGTCAGAATAGTATTGTGCGAGATACTTCAATAAATAAAACCGCAGTGGATAATTTTCATATCTACGATCCCATGCGGATTTACATAAAGCTGAAATCAGGATTGGAAATCGATTTATCCTACAACAGCCAGCAAGGCTTTTCATCAAGAGTGGCCCGGCAGCAATTCGAATCTTTTATTCTGCCGTATCATGTACTCAGCATTAATCAAACTTTTCGGCATTTGAAAAACAGCCATATCAGCGGAATTTATACAGTTTCGTTGGCCGATTCGCTGTTATCGGAATCGTTTATGAACGACATCCGGAATCATCCATGGATTGAATATTCGGAGCGGGTTCCAGTGTATCAGTTGTTTTTAACACCCAATGATTCCTTGTATTTCCCGAATCAGCTATACCTGCATTATCTCAATGCCGATTCGGCCTGGAATATTTCGACAGGTAGTACAACCGTGAAAGTGGCTATTGTTGACGACGCCGTGCAAACCAATCATGAAGACCTGATTTCGCAGATATGGCATAATCCCGGCGAAATTGCGGGCGACAGTATCGACAATGATTTGAACGGATATGTGGATGATACCACTGGCTACGATGTAGCCGACAACGACAACGATGTCAATCCGCCGTCATATTTATTTAAGCATGGAACGGCTGTTGCCGGTGTAGCCGGAGCTTCATCAAACAACAGTATCGGAGTGGCCTCGGTTGGATTCAACATCAGTCTGATTCCGGTTAAAACTAAGAAAAACAACAGCCCGGGCGGCATCATCGATTCGGCTATGGCCGGTGTTGAATATGCCGTTGTAGCCGGTGCCGATGTCATCAACATGTCATTCGGATCGGCTATATACAGCCAGGTGTTTCAGGATTTGTGTCTGGCTGCGCACGACAGCGGCATTGTGCTGGTGGCCTCGGCTGGCAATTCGGGTGGATATCATTATTTTTATCCCGCTGCCTACGATGGTGTTATCGGAGTGGGTGCCACCAACGATAATTTTCATGTAAGTGTTTTCAGTACATACAACGACAGTGTAGATGTGATGGCGCCCGGACTTTTTTTATTAACAACGGCCTGTGCTGCGGGTGGAAACTCGTATGATTATTTCAGCGGCACATCGGCATCGGCTCCGCTGGTAGCAGGAACTGCAGCATTAATGCTGGCCAACAATCCGGCTATGACGCCTGACGAAGTTGAAACCTGTATTGAAAACGGAGCCGTCAATATTTATCATGAAAATCCGGATGTTTTTGTTGGAAAAATCGGTTCCGGGCGGCTCGATGTATATGGGGCTCTTGCCTGCATCGAAATGCCACAGCCCGAACATATCTGCATGGGCCAGACTGGAATTGTAATTTGTATCAATACACCTCTTACTTTGGACGGACATATTTTTTTCCCGAACGACACCTATTTCGAATGGATTTTTCCAGGTGCTGTTCCACAGAATTTTATTGGTGCTGTCCCTACTGTTCAGTATCCCTATTGGGGTGTGTACGATATCATTCTTATACATGGTTCGTCGCCTTCCAATGCCGATACAACCTGGCTTAGCAATTATGTACATGTGATCGGATTCAATGCTTTTATTTCTCCATCCGGAGTTCAGAATGTCTGCCGCAATGAAATTGCGTATGTGAAAGTGAACTTTATCAATGGTTATCCGCCGTATACCATTTGTATCACCGATGGTGTGACCATCGATACCATTTCAGGTCTGGCCGGCCCCGATTATTCCTTTCCGGTCATGATGGACACCATTCATACTTATTATTTAATCTGGGCAAAGGATCAATACTGCACCAGCTATTCCAACACTTTACTGAAACTGATCCCGGGCCCATGCAGCGAATGCATGAATGTGTCGTTCGAACACAACGATTTTGTAAAATGGTCCGGCAAACTCGGCTACTGTTGCGGTAATCCGGATTTTATTCCTGGTTTGACATCGGAACGGATGAAGATTACTTCAGCACTTACGTACGATCCGCATTCACAGAATACGGTTTTAATTACCGACACAACGGATGGAAATTTCCACTCAGCGAAACTGGGGAACTGGTTTGTCGGCAAGGAGAGCGAATCGTTGCTGCATAATATTTTTGTGACTCCCGATAATGCAATTCTGCGCGTGCGATATGCGGTATTTCTTGAAGATCCGTACGGTCATTCACCTCCCGATAAACCAAAATTTTCAGTTACTGTTGCCGATACAATGGGTAATGTTCTGCCGGGTGCCTGTACGCATTATCAGGTAACAAGCGGTCTGCAGACACTCAACTGGCAATTGTATCATCATGTGCGATATACCGACTGGCAAACACTCATGGTCGATCTGTCGCCTTATTTAAATCAAACAGTTCAGCTGAATTTCACCACCGAAGATTGCGGACATGGTGGACATTTTGGCTATGCCTATGTCGATGCTGAATGTTTGCCAATGCAGGTAATGGTGCATAATTACTGCGATTCAACAGGATTTATTACTATTGATGCGCCTGCCGGTTTCGATGCGTATTTGTGGGATCCAACAGGCGATACCACGCAGACTATAACCCTGAATACGTGGACTCCCGGTGACAGTGTTATGGTCACCATGACCAATCAACTGGGTTGTACCACTTCAATCATACATGTACTGCAGGTTTTGCCATCTCCCGTTCCGCAATTGTCTCTTTCCGATACAACCATCTGTGCGCAGCAGACAGTAATGCTTACCGCTCAGGGAGCGGGAGTTGGCGGAACATATCATTGGGAATCGATGCCAGCCGGTTTTACAGCCAGTGGTGATACTGTTTTTGTTACACCATCGGACACAACTGTGTATTATGTCTTTGCTGAAAACGTGTATCAGTGCGAAAGTCTTGTACCTGATTCGGCAACCGTGAATGTACTCACTCAGCTCGGTTTTAATCTCACTCCTTCAGTTTTTATCTGCAAAGGCGATTCGGTCACACTTACCGCTCCGGTTTTTTCCGATTCTGTTTCATATAACTGGTCATCGTTTCCGCCGTTTTTCACCGACACAGGCGCTGTGATCGTTTATCAGCCCGATTATGCAGTGTATGTGATCCTTACGGTGAGCGATAGTATTTGTTCCTATTCCGATACCACACATGTCGGCTTCTATCCTTTGATGCAGGATCAGCCCATTACGTATGCCTATATCTGCGATTCATCCAGCATTGCAATTCTAGATGCTCCTTCCGGAAGTACTGACTGGCACTGGATTCCAACGGGTGATACCACCAGTTCGATTACCATAAATAATCCTGTTTTATTCAGTATTTATCAGGTTGCATTTATCAGTTCCGAAGGTTGTGCTGATACCATGCGGTTTATCATCAGCACCATGCCGCCTCCGGATGCTGACGCCGGATCCGATACTACAATTTGTCGCGGGTATAGTACATCGCTGACCGGATACGGAAGTACAAGCCCACAGGCAACGTATCACTGGATCAGCATACCGGCGGGTTTTGTATCCGATTCGCAAACAGTGTGGGTATCGCCCGATACTACAACCATGTATATTCTTGAAGTGACCAATGGTTCGCTTTGCCCGGGCTCGTCTTTCGATACCATTATCGTTACTGTGAATGATCCGCCCTTGATTGATCTGGGTCCCGATATTGAAGCTTGTCTGGGTCAGCCGGTAAACGTGTCGCAGACTCAGGTTCCCGGAATGAATTTCTGGCAGTCGAATCCTGCCGGTTTCATTAGTCAGGATGATTTTATCACCTTTGTTCCGTATCAGAACACCACTTTGTATGTGACCGTTTTTGTTGGTAATTGTTTTAATACCGATAGCATTCAGATTCTGGTGGTGGACACTCCAAAAGTGCTGAGCGACTCCAGTATGCTGAAAGCATGTTTTCTGAATGACAGCACAGCACTGCTGACGGTACCGCCGGGGTATGATTATTATTTCTGGGTGCAATACGACACGGTCGCGACCGAAATGGTTGTATCAGGTTTGCAGAGCAGTCAGTATTTTACTATTCTTGTTCACGAACCGGGATCACTATGTAACGATACCATTATGATTACATGGGAAGATGAAACCCTCAACGATTCCATGATGATCAGTTTTTTGCCGGCCAACGTTTTGTGCGAAGGCGATAGTTTATGGCTTGAGGCCTGGCCTCAGAGCGATTCGCTGTTGTATAGCTGGTTTCTTAACGATGATACCATTCCTTCAGCCAGTCACTATTTCTGGAATTTTATTCCTGCCGCAAACGATTCTGTCATTCATCTTGAACTCAGCAATGGCTATTGCTATCTGTACGATACATTGTTGATCCAGATTGATAAGGCATTGCCTGTTTTTCCAATGGAGGATGTTTCTCTTTGTCCCGGCGACTCGCTCTGGTGGATCATTCCCGACAGCATTCACCAGAATATTCTTTGGGAAAACGGACTGCACGACAGCATCCGGTTGATTACTCAAAGTGGATTGTATTCGGTGCTGGTGACCAATGGCTACTGCAGCTGGACCGACAGTGCGCAGATTGAAGTCCTGGCGGTAGGCGACGATTTTTTTGTTCCGAATGTGGTGACACCCAACGCAGATGGATTCAACGATGAATTGTGTTTCACAGCGCCATTGTCCGATGAATTTGATATTGTGGTTTTCAACCGATGGGGAAACAAAATGTATGAATCAAACAATCCGGAAGTGTGTTGGGATCTGTTTCTCAATGGTGAACGTATCAGCGACGGAACGTACTTTTATATCGCACATTATCGCTCGCAATGCAAGGATGAAATTATCGAACATCAGGGAACCATCAGCGTAATCAGCAAGAAAGACTGATGCGGAGCTTTGAAGGATCGCTCAAATATTGGAAAATTTGACAATCTGAATAAGCGATTGGAATTGTCCGCATGCTGCAAGCCTTATGTCCGCCGCGGCGAATGTACTTTGTTGAAATGTATTGCTTTATTCAACCGATCTCATCACTTCACCGGTTTCGGAATAGGTGATGGTATTCAGCAATTGCTTGTCGCCGGCTCCGTTGATGCGGAAAGTTTTTTCTGACTGAATCATCGAACTGTTGTAAAACCTGCTCTCCGTTATTGTTTTACTGGCTTGATGAATTTCTTCAATGCGCTCAATCACATGCTGGCCGTTCATATACACATTGGTTTTGATCTTTTCATTTTCTTTCGAAAAATATTGAATGGTAAATATAAAGCCATTTTCGGGCGATCTGAAATCAATCAGCACATCTATGTCGTTGCCAATTCTGAAATTTGCCTGATGGGTAATAACGGAATCCGCAAAAACACGCGCATAGGTCGATAGTCCTTTATATTCAGGGGTTGTTTCGCAAATCAGCAGCGACTTTGCTTTTTCCGAAGCCGAATCAAGTCCGAGTGTGATGCTGTAATAACGATCGTTTACAATAAAAGCCAGATCGACCGCCGATGTTGTCAGCCGGATGGGTAACTGCGTTGGCGTACAGTAATAATGTTCATTCACAGCATACACAAACAAATTGTCCGGATAATATTTTCTTTGAAAATACATGAGGTAGGTTCGCTTTTCAAAGGTCATTCTTGTGGTATCGAAAAATGGTGTATTGGCGTCCTGTACTTTGGTCCATTGCGATCCGGACTCAATTTTATACAACGTTGAATTGATGCAGTTTGCAGAAACAATATCCTGTGAATAACGCACCAGGGCAAACCGCTTGTTTGAAAAATAAGCAGTATCAGTCGCATTCGTTTGCGAAATGGCGCTGGAACTGAATAATATGCATATCACAATAAACCAAAATTGCATTTTCATGACGCGGTTTTAATTGATTCCTGTACAAAGCTAATTAAAAGTTGTTTGAAAAAATGCATGTACTATTTGGCATTGCTCTTATTTATAAAAATTTCTGATGCGAAAAATTGATTCGTTTTCTTCTAATGTCAAAGTGAATTATAACAATTGTCAATTGTGGAACCCATGCCTGGTGTCATTCTGATTGCGATAGCTATTGCAATGTTTCAGGAGCTGCCATGCGTGGCTCATCATCCACCGCAGATACTGATCTTCATTAGCATGACACGTTGGATGATGATAAAGACCAGCTGAAAATAAATAATTCATTTTGTCGAAATCAACCAACCCCGTTTCATTCTTCCAAGTCAGGATCTTTTGGTTTTAATAAATTGCTGAATTTGACAAGGAACTTGTTTTTCGCAGAAGTTGTTCCCAAATTAATATACAGCCGCTTACCTCTGTCTGTTTTAAAATCCCGGTGTTGTGGTTTTATATTTATCAGTTTCATATTAATGAGTGAATCAGATGAAATAAGTCTCATGTTTCCATTCAAATAAGTTGAATAGATCCATGTATGATCATTTGTTTTCAGGCAAAATGACATAACTGTATCCGTTTTTCTGCTAATACTCATGTAATACAAATATCTGCTTGTATCTCCTGTGTCATGGTACTGATACAAATGGAATATACTGATTGTTGAATCTGTTTTGAATTGCAGCGTATCAACCTTTTTGTCATTGAATCCCGATAAGTCAATGCGCATTTGAGCCAGTCGGCGGTTACACCTGACAATGCTGTAGCTTTCAGGATATTTTTTCTGTAATTCTTTTGCAACCGGGGTCAGCAGATACAAATTGATCTGATTTGATTCGTATTGCATGCAAATAACAGAATCCTGATGCGGAATTTTTTGCAGATCCGGAATTTTGTATTTCTGCGCTGCAAGCTGGCTGCAGAACAGTAATAGAAATATGTGAAATAGAAATATTTTCATGTGGATTATCCCGTTGCTTGTTGGATAACGAAAAGTATAAATAATTATTGAAAAAATGCTTGTCTGAAAAAACTTATTCAATGTTTTTCCACCATATTATTTCTTCCCAACAACATACAAATACGCAATTCCACCTGACAATTTTTTTGTACGGACAATCTCAAACCCGCATCCGGTCAGTATTTTCTCCATGTTTTTTCCATAAGGGAATTGCTGCACGGTTTGATTGAGATAGGTGTAGGCGCTTGCATGGTGCGACAGGCGGCGGCCGCGCAGGGGAAGAATATGGTTGAAATAAAAATGATACAGCCTGCGCCAGATAAAGCCTTCGGGCATACCAAATTCAAGAATGGCCATATGTCCGCCATGCTTCAGAATGCGGTGCAGCTCGCGTAGTCCTTTTTCGAGCGATGCAAAATTGCGGATGCCAAAGGCGCAGGTAATCAGATCGAACGAGGCCGATGCAAACGGCGTTTCTTCGGCGTAGCATTTCACCAGTTCGGCCATGATAGCGGCTTTGCTGAGTTTTATTTCGGCAATCTCCAGCATTTTTTCCGATGGATCGGCGGCAACCAGTTTATGTGGATGAAGCTTCGATAATTCAATACTCAGATCGCCGGTGCCGGCCGACATATCCAGAATATG
>CAYSCE010000108.1:0-9250 GCA_964429475.1 uncultured Bacteroidaceae bacterium
TATCAACAATAAATCATTCAAAACTAAACTTGTAGATTTCGTAAAATCCTGTTTTCTTTGTAGATAAATCTTTTCATTTCATCTGTCATGCGTTTTTTCCTTTCCACCATAATATTGTTTGTTGTTTTTGTACAATCCATCGCGCAGCAGCAACCTGCCGAAACGTGGGCCGATTCTGTGTTGCAGACTATGACCCGACGCGAAAAAATTGCACAGCTGATGATGATTGCCGTGTATTCGAATCAGAATGATAAGTATGCTGCATCGATGGACGACACCATTGCCTTGTATCAGCCCGGCTCCATCGTTTTCTTTCAGGGCGCACCCCAAAAAGAAGTCAGCCTGATGAACCGCTGGCAGCAAAAAGCAAAGATTCCGATGCTCGTGGCCATGGATGCCGAATGGGGTCCTGCCATGCGCCTCGACAGTGTGCTCGCTCTGCCCCGCTTAATGGCGCTGGCAGCCACCAACGATACAGCATTGATATATGATTATGGTGTTGCTGTCGGACAGCAGTGCAAGCGGCTTGGACTGCATATCAATTTTGCACCGGTGGTCGATGTCAACAACAATCCCCTGAATCCGGTCATCAACTACCGCTCCTTCGGCGAGAATCAGCACAAGGTGGCTTTGTATGCATCGGTGTTTTGCCGCGGCATGCAATCGCAGGGCGTCATGGCCGTTGCCAAACATTTTCCGGGACATGGAAATACTTCGCAGGATTCGCACAAAACCCTGCCCGATGTGACCGATAATTTAGCGGTCATCGACTCGGTTCATCTGCTGCCGTTTGCGGCCATGATTGACGAAAATATATGGGGCGTAATGATTGCTCATCTGTTTGTTCCTGCGCTCGACACCACCAAAGATATTCCGTCAACTCTTAATAAAAATATTGTGACCAATCTGCTGAAAAATGAAATGGGTTACAATGGATTAGTCATTACCGATGCGCTGGGCATGCAAGGTGTGATGAAAAACAGCAAGCCGGGCCAGATTGAAGTGAAAGCTTTACAGGCCGGAATTGATGTGTTGCTGATGCCCGAAAAAATAAAAACTGCCATCGATTCTATTGTTACTGCAGTCGACAGTGGTAAAGTCGACTCGCTGCAAATCGATGCGAGTGTGCGGAAAATTCTGATAACAAAATACAACGAAGGTCTTACAAAATGGAATAATACTGATGAAGCAAACATCACCAAAGACCTGAATCAGACAGCGTTTTACGAACTAAAGAAAAAAGTATTCTTCAATAATGGAACCCTGGTTTTTCAAAACGGCGTTGATATTCCATTGAAAAATATCCGGAAAAAAATAGCCATTGTGTCATTTCGCGCTGACCGGGAAACACCTTTCCACGAAGAGCTGATGCGGCATGTGTGCGCCGATGTATTTTTTCTTCCGGAAAATGCGGCTGACAGTACATTCGATAATGTTGCCGGCAAAATAAAAAATTATGATCTGGTGATTGCGGCCGTGCACAACATGAGTTACTGGAATAAAAACAATTACGGATTCAATGGTAAAGTAATGCCGACAGTTGAAAAAATCTGTCGCCAGACAAAAACAATTTTGTGTCTGTTCGGAAATCCCTATGCGTATCATCTCTGGGAAGCAGATTGCGAGCCGGCTGCACTGATCGTTACCTATGAGCGCGATACTTTAGCCGAAATTGCCTGTGCACGGAGTCTGGCCGGGATACACAATTTCAGAGGTCATTTGCCGGTTTCCATTTCGAAAAAATATCCCGAAGGCAGCGGTACCGTAACAGCAATTACCGATCATCGTCTTGCTGAAATGTCGCCCGCAGAGCTCGGTATTGATGTATCGAAACTCGATTCGGTTGACGCCATTATTCGTGCAGCTATGGCCGATTCTGTTTTTCCGGGTTGTCAGGTGCTGGCTGCAGTTAACGGAAAAGTATTTTATAATAAAGCATTCGGCTATCACGATTACACCAATAAGCAAATTGTAAAACGTACTGATTTATTTGATCTGGCCTCGGTTACAAAAGTATTGTCGACCACCATTGCTGTGATGAAATTATACGACGAAGGCCGTTTCAGACTCGATGATGAATTGCAGCAACATTTGCCGGCTGCACGAAATACCGCTGCCGGACAAATTCATATAGACCGCTTGCTGACGCATTCTTCGGGACTTCCGTCGTGGCTGCCATTATACACAGCGACCTTAAAAAATGGTCGTCCCGACACATTATATTACAGAACTATACGCGATTCGTTGTTTGGAATTCGTGTGAGCGACTCGTTGTATCTGCGCTGCGATTATGTGGATACCATGCGCACCATTATTATGAATGCAAAGCTGAGCCCGCTGCATGAATACAAATACAGCGATCTGGGTTTTATGTTGCTGAAAGAAATGGTCGAAAACTTAGTGAAAGATTCTCTGAACTGCTATGTTGATGAACAGTTTTATCAACCGCTGGGCTTGTCGTGGATGACCTACAATCCGTTGGAAAAATTTGATAAAAGCCGCATTCCGCCTACCGAAGAAGATACAACATTCCGTCACGTGAAAGTGCATGGTTATGTACACGATCAGGCAGCAGCCATGCTGGGCGGAGTTTCGGGTCATGCCGGATTGTTCGGCAATGCCTGGGATGCAGCGGTCATTATGCAGATGCTGATTGACAGCGGTTCCTATGCAGATATACAATATTTCAACGCATCGACGGTACAGAAATTTACCTCGACATATTTTGATAAAAACCGCCGTGGGCTTGGTTTTGACAAACCATCGGGCAAACACAACGGCAACGTATGCGACGAAGCATCGCCCGAAAGCTTTGGTCACAGCGGCTTTACAGGCACCTTTGTCTGGGCCGATCCACGCACCGGACTGGTATATATATTTCTGTCAAACCGCACCTATCCTGATGCAGAGAATAAAAAAATCACGGAGCAAAATATCCGTACCCGCATACATTCTTTGTTTTATCAAGCCATCAGTACGCCATAAACCGAACCTATGAGCCCCCGAAAACAAAAACAAATTTCGCATAAACCAGCCGCCAAGACACAACAGAAACCTGCTCCGGCAAAGACTACTGTACATAAACCACTTGCTGAAAACAATCTGAAAAACAAATGGATTCCTTACATCGCATTGTTTATTCTGACTGTACTGGCGTATGCACTATCGTTTAATACCGACTTTATTTACAATTGGGATGATGCCGGATATGTGACCGGAAGCGAGTTTGTGAAATCGCTGAGTTTCGAAAATATCAAAAATATTTTCAGCGAAATCAATTATATGAGCAACTACCATCCGCTCACAACGCTGTCCTACGCGGTCGACTGGCAGATTGCAGGTGAACATACAGCCTGGTATCATTTCGTAAATCTGTTGTTTCATCTGGCCAACTCAATGCTGGTATTCATTCTTATCAAGCGCTTTTTCAAAACGCAGAATGACTGGATTCCGTTTTTTGTGGCTGCCGTTTTTGCGCTGCATCCGATGCATGTGGAAAGCGTTGCGTGGATTTCGGAACGCAAGGATGTGATGTACACATTTTTCTTTTTGCTGGCAACGATCAAATACATTGATTACACCGAAGCAGAGCGCGGAAAGCTGAAACAATATCTGCTCATGCTGCTGCTGTTTGTGTGTTCGCTCATGTCGAAATCGGCTGCAGTAGTCTTTCCGGTGTCGCTGTTTTTGTTTGATTGGTATCGTCGTCGCAAGCTTGATCTGATGCTTGTTGCGGAGAAAGTTCCCTTGCTGGCATTATCGGTTTTGTTTGGTCTGATTGCATTGAAAAGTCAGGCCGAAGCCATGCAGGATCTGGCGCCATTGCTCACGTTGACCGAACGCCTGCAAATTGTCAATCATTCATTGTTGACCTATATATACAAGTTTGCGCTCCCCATCAAGCTTTCGGCCTATTACCCCTACCCCATCAAAGACAACAATACGCTGCCTGTGATATACAGCATTGCTCCGTTTATCACGCTGGCAGTAGCCGGAATTGTTGCGTGGTTTGGCCGTAAAAACAGGGAACTGCTTTTTGGAATTGCCTTTTTCCTGATTAATCTGGCATTGGTGTTACAACTGAAACCCGTTGGTGGTGCGGTTTTGGCCGAACGTTATACCTATGTTCCCTACATCGGGCTGGCTGTACCATTTGCTTTCTGGCTTGGCCGGAATGCGACGCAGCAACAAATCCGAAAGATGGTGATCGGCGGTATTGTTATCGTATTTGCCATCATGTCGTTCATGCGTGTGCCTGTGTGGAAAAACGGCGATACTTTATTTACCAATGTGCTGGAGCAGTTTCCGCGCAATCCGTATGCATGGGACAACCGTGGCGGCCTGTACTGGGATGTATATGCCTCGAAAAAATATAAGGACAATCCGGCCAAACGCATGGAATACGCCAATAAAGCTGAACATGATTTTACCCAGGCTTTATCGCTCGATGCCAGTTATGTACTTCCATGGGCGCACCGCGGTATTTTGTATTTCAATACCGGCCGGCCCGAACTGGCATTGTTTGATTTCAACAAGGCGCTGGAACTTGATCCGGCTTACAACGATGCATTGATTGGCCGCGCCAACACGTTGGGCGAGCTGGGCAAAAAACAGGATTCGGTGGCCAATGAATACCGCAACCGGAACGACCTGAAAACAGCTGAAGCATACGCGCGCAAAGCGCAGGAATTTTTCAGCAAATCGGTTCCGGATTATACCACATATCTGAAACAGAATCCAAAAGACACCACAGCCTGGCTCTGGCGGGCAACGGCTTACCGAAACATCAGGCAATACGATCAATCGAATACCGATCTGCAGCAGGCTGTCAGAATCAATCCGCGCTATGCCGAGGCCTATTATTTTATGGGATTGAATGAACTTGACCGGGGCCGCATTGAACCTGCCATTCAGCATTTCGACAAGGCCATTCAGATCAACCCCGGCTATCAGATTGTGTATTTCTGGAAAGGGAAAGCATATCTCACAGCAAAACAATATCAAAAAGCCATCGAAAACTTCACGCAGGCGATACAGTTGAATCCGTCCGATCCGTATTCGCACATCAATCGCGCTGTTTGCTATTACAATCTGGATGACTATACAAAAGCTGCGGCCGACCTCGAAGCCGCCAAAAAAACCGGATATCCGGTCAATGACATATTTTATCAGGCTGTGCTTCACCGCGATGCCAGCTGGAAGGGCAAATTGTAAAATAATCCTTGCGAAATGATCAGACATATTGTCCTCTGGACTTTTCATGAACACGCCAACGGGCGCAGCAAAGCCGAGAATCTGGCCGAAGCAAAAGCAAGACTGCTGGCCATGGAAGGCAAAATCCCAGGGCTGCTTTCAATTGAATGTGGCGAAAATATCACCGGCAACGATGCTTACTGCGATCTGGCCTTGAACTGCACCTTTGATTCCGAAGAATCGCTTCGGGTGTACGAAACGCATCCCGAGCACGAGGCTGTGAAGGATTTTTTGCGTCTTGTGCGCAATCAGCGTGTAGCGGTGGATTACAAGGTTTAAGGATAATTCATTTTATAATATTGACTTACAGACGATTAAAACATAAGTTTGCTCGAATGCCGTTTTTCTATGTTTTTAACATTTGCTGTTTATACCCATGATAGAATAGTTAATATGTTGTGAGTTTTTGTATTAAACCGGCCAAATAAGAGCTTGACTATGTAAAATTGTTGATATCTTGTTTCATGAAAAGATATTTTTCGACGTCCAATAACGTTTATTAACATATAGAATGAAGCTTTTAAAACCGCATGGAATTTTAGTCCAACAAAATTCATTCGACAAATTGTAGCCGGAAATTAAATTCCGGACAAGATTTTTAAGATTCTTATCAACAGAATTTCACTTTTTTAAAAAGGTTTAAGTGTGTATATTAGGATGTTGAAAACGGGAAGCGTTTTACCACTATATAAATTCAAGGAAATGTAGGGTTTGTGTTCTTTCATTTGGAAATATGGTTTTAGCAAAGCGGCGTAGTAGGGCAACAATCCCGAAAAGCCGCTTCGCTTTTCGAAAAAAGGACCGATAGCAATGAACAAATTAATTATTCACTAAAAAAATTCGTCATGAGAAACATTATTATCAGCAACAGTGCAGAACATGCCAGCATATTAATAGGTATTGCGCAGGCAGGATTGTTTGTATTATCCATCCGCAACCGTCGCGGCAAAAAAATATTTAACCGCACCATTGTCAAGGGCGAAGATCCGGCGTTGCTTGAAGTACCGACCAGCCATATCCGTCCGGGTATTTATTCGCTCATAATACGATCGGCCAAAGCGGTCGAAAATTCGAAAATTTTTCTGGGTAAGTCATCCGGAAACCGTAAAAGTATCGGATAAATATTTTCGTCTTTATAGTTCTGCAGAACCCGTGGATATAAGTTTGGGTCAAAAAGTTACCATATCTGTTGCAATAATTGGTACATAATACTACCAATGTCAGCTCCTCTGGTTAGTCCAGAAAAAACCATGTTTTGTTTGAACATGGCATCTTTTAAGTTGAAAAAAACTTTTCATTTCCGTATACAGCTGTATTTAACATATAGCTGAAATTTATTCATTGTCGCAAACATAAAATACTGATATTTAGCATATTTTGGGCGATTTTTTTTCGCTCCACTTTGTAAACAATGTATATCTTTGTACCCGCAAAACGTACCTGGGGGGTACTTAAGCTGTATGATTCTTATGAGACTGAAAATGATTTGTCATTTCCGGGAAATGTGTGGGCGGAAATCACTGTATATCTGTTTGATGAATAAACGCATCCAAGCACCAGCTTCTGGAAAAAAAGTGTTAGAACATAGAAAGAAAAAGGTGTGTTGTATAAGCACCATCCCGATATTCTTTCATCTGATGTTTTTGAGCAATATTGGATTGGTTGCGCAAAACAACGCACTGATTCTGAACAACGCTGTCATTATCAACATTACCGGAGGAGCTGTTCTGAACATTGACCAGCCTCATGCTGATGGTATAATTGTAAATGGCTCCGGTACAGGCTATATTCAAAGCGAAGGCGAAACCAACCGTGTGGCATGGCATATTAACAGTGGCACTGGAAATCACGTAATTCCTTTTGGTGTTGGCGGAACAAAAATCAACATGAGCTACAATGTCACTACAGCCGGCTCGAACGATGGAGCACTGGTTGCCAGTACCTATGCAACAGCCATCAACAACACGCCATATCCTAGTGTATATGCACCAGGGGTTACCAATATGGATTCGACAGGATATGTCGGAACCAACAATCACAGTTTGTTTACTGCCGACCGATTTTGGGTGCTGCGCGATGTAGGCCGTCCCTGGACAACAAAACCAACCAGTAATCTTACTTTTACCTACCGCGATGCGGAATTTGCACCAGGCAATACCATTACCGAAACCGATTTGCTTGCGCAATACTGGAACAACACTCAATGGAATCCGGGCTGGTACTCTGGTTTTCCACTCCTTGGCGTAAATAACGCGGCTGCCAATCAGGTCAATTCTATTAATGCTGGTTCCAACGGAAATTTATTCACATGGATTCTGGTGGCTGCCTCACACCCGCTCCCTGTAGAATTGATTACGTTTCGCGCTTCTTGCTCACCCGATCAAAAGCCGGTTGTGGAGTGGATTACTGCTTCGGAAACCAACAATGCCTATTTCACTTTGCAACGTTCAACCGACGGATTTTTGTGGACTCCGGTGGCGGAAATTTCTGGTGCCGGTAATTCAAATGCTCCCTTGTATTACAGCTATACCGATGATGCAGCACCCGAAGGCGTTGTGTATTATCAATTGTCGCAAACCGACTTTGATGGGATCGGAGCGGATGCCGGCGCAGTTACTGTGAATTGCACTGCCGAAAACATTGCCGGCAACTATGAATTAAATGTATATGGCGATAACGAACACCTGGTTCATGTTACATTTACCTCGGCGCTAAGCGAATCCGTAACCTTCACCCTATATGACATGAGCGGCAAATTAATTTCGCGCGAAACGGTTACTTCAACTGAAGGGTTAAATCATTTTGTTCTCTCAAAGCCTGTAGTTGCAGAATCTGCATACCTTTTCAATATGACAGGGCCACTGACTACAGAAAGCAAAAAAATATTTTTAAAATAACCTCACTTATTTCAACGAAAATGAAAACAATTGTTTTTGTCATTTCATTATTAGGTTTTGCCTTTTTACCTATATTGCTTCAAGCTCAGAATGTAGGTATCGGATCAACGGTTTTCACCCCGAATTATTTGTTGCAGATTAATCACAATGCAGCATCCGGCACCATGTTTCAAATAACCAACACCACTACCGGAGCCACTGCAGCCGATGGTTTCCAGATTGGGTTCAATACATCGGGAAACACGTTCCAGCTAAACAATCGTGAAGCCGGCGATATTGCAATAATGACTAATAATGTTGAGAAAATACGTATCATGTCGGATTCAGGCATTTTACTGGCCTCTCCGGTTGATTATGTGTATCACAATTTCAGCAGCACCAAAGGTGTTAGTGGATATGGTTTCCGTTCGTGGAACGGCAGAATGCAATATAAACATAAAGGAGGATTTTGGGCCGATTTTCCGACTATGCCCAATATTCCGGGAAATGTTGAATGGTGGATTCGTCCAACGGCTGCCACGTATATCAGGCCTATGTATAACCCCTATATCCGCGTATATGACACACTTCAGACTTATGGTCTGTATTTCGATGGCGGAAAAAATCAATATGGTGGCTGGTTCCGGACAACTTCTGGGACATACACACCCACGGCCGCTGTGGTAGGATATTCGGATGTTGCCGGAAATCAGACCTATTCGTATCTGGGGTATAATGGAAGTTATTCATTCGGAACGCCGGCACAAACAATTAATGGATCTGGGGTTTATGGAGTTGTGGATGATCCGGACCGCACCGCAGGATTTTTCAGAACAACATTAAATGCATCTGTAGCAGCAAATATAAATTTTTCAAATGTATGGATTGCCAACTATAATTATGTCACCAGTTCAAGTGCAGGATTCAATCCTAGTGGATCTTACACTCAGTTGGATGTAAATACCGATATTGGAAACTACTATGAAACTGCTCTGATGTCACTCAGCCAAAATTCAGGCGGAACAGGTGGCATTTCAGTAGGAGGCCGTTTTCAGGCAGATGGTCCAAAACAAAATGCTATCGGAACATAAGGTTGGGCATCAACAGATGACAGTAATACT
>CAYSCE010000109.1:0-9228 GCA_964429475.1 uncultured Bacteroidaceae bacterium
TGGCGGGTCCAGTAAAGGCTATGCCTGCGGCGAAGCTGCTGTGAGCGAAGGCATTACCGGAATCGACAGCATCAGTAAAATTCATACAGAGGTTGGTTTTACACAACCGCCCAACGGAAGTTACTATCCGGTTATTCTGTTGTTCGAAAAAACGAAAAGCGAAGAGTTTATTATCGATTATATCACATTCGAAGCCGTTCAGATTTCTAAAAAATCGACCGGAACGCTCACCAGCGCACCTCTTTGATTACAGCATTTTTTCACGGATAAATATCCGGTATCCCTTCTGCACCGACAGCACATGCCGGCGGCTGGCCCACAGAAATGCCACCCACGAAAAGAGGAAATTAACCACATAACCTATTGACGATACCAGCGCGGCACTGGTGATATCGCCTTCTTTAATCATCATGTAGCCTGCAATGGCAACGGCAATCAGCCCAAGTCCCGACCCGGCCAGATTGAATAAAATTTTCCCGGTTCCACTGAAAAAATGACTCAGGATTATATTGAGTGATATGGCAAATATACCGGGAACAAACAACTGTATGATAGGCCGGAGATTTGAAAACTCATGGCCGAAAATCCAGGTGTAGGCTTTGTCGGGAATCAGCACCAAAACTACCAGCGCCACTAAGGTAATGATGGTAGTAGCCACTCCCAGAAATATCGTCAGATGCGCCGATTCGCCTTCGTTTTTCAGATTCGAAATTTTGCTGAACTGCACCAGTGCAATGCTTTTGGGTATAATCCAGATGGCCTCGCTGATTTGTGCTGCCACCGATAAAATCCCCAGCGCTGCCAGCCCCAGCCAGGCTTCGGTGTAGTAATATGTCAGACGGTAAGTCAATAATGCCAGAATGGAGCTGATTTGAACCAGACTCCCATAACCGAATAGAATACGGAATATTTCGGCAGGTTTTCCCTGCCCTGCTGGCTGTATGTTTCTGCAAATCAATGCTGTAATAATCAAAACAGGTAAATAGGCCGCATACATGGCCCATACATACGCTTCAATGCTTTTTATTTTCAGCACATAAGCCAGAACAAACAGAACTGTAATCATCAGCACCGACTGCAGCAGCGTGATGGCGTTGTGCCATTTGATCCGCTGATGTACCAGAATCACCGACATGTAATTCTGGATAAGCGATCCGATAATACCCAGCACAAACACATGAAAAACCAGCTCCGGCGGAAAAGCACTCATCAGATACAGAACGGCTGCCGTCACCAGGCCCGAAATAATGGCCCAGAGCTGTGAAACAGGAATCAGCGCTTTGCCCTCGTGGCGTGGCATCAGATACACCAACGCTGCTCCACCGGCCAATCCGCCCACCAGATTAATAATGGTAATAGCCACAATCATCAGGCTGACACTGCCCAGCACTTCTGCGCCCAGTTCGCGGCCCGACAGAACGACCACCAGCAGACTGATCAGCGCTGTCATTATACGTACACCCAACGTTCGGAGCATATTACTAAACATGTTTGCCTCCCTTTCGTTTTCGCTGATTCCAGCCAAACCAAAATGCCGAAAAGCCAAAGCGATGACGTTTTAAATCGACCGCATAGGTGTCGCCCGAAACAGTGTATGTATGTAAACCATCATATTGCCCGTCAAATATGGCAGGATCTATCGCATGATTTTCGATCTCAACAAATACATTTGGTGATAAATGTATTACCTTGTTTATATGTATTTTACTTCCATAAAACTTCTCGAATACCTGTGCCGGACGATACAACGAATGCTGCCATTTTATCAGATTTCCTCCCGGCCTTGATCCAACCGGATTGACCTTTACCGGATTTAATTCATGTGGACGATAAGGTCCTTCGAAACGATCGGACCAGAATACAAACAGCTTTTCGTTGGGCAGTTGGTTTTTCAATCCGCAAAACAGATAAAACCGGCCTTCATGAAATACAAGTGTCGGATCAACCACTGGTAAATCAATTAGTTGAGTTTCGCCAATGATCTGACTTGCTGAATCAGTTTCATAAGCGGTACAAACGCCTGTATCGGCACTTTCGGGAATGATCCATGTACTTCCACCGTGTTGAAATACAGATGGATACGCCATATGTTCTGTCCCGGATTTCCATGTAGCGATGCCTTTTCCCGGCTCAAAGCGTGCGATATTTCCTTTCTGGTTTTTGTAGGAATAATGTTCGAAAAACACCTTTACTTTCCCCTCGCAGTTCAGAATAAACGGATCGGCATAAAATTCTCGCTGGCTGACAGGCCTGATCTGTTGTATAGCCGGTACCAGCGGCACCAGGGGCGACTGAAACAAACGCCCGGTCTCGACATGCCAATCTTCGTAGATAAAAAGCCGCTTAAAATGAAAGTTCAGCCGGCTCATCCATAAACCAGCCATAAAACAGGTCATCCGGCAAAATCCGGGCGTTTTATAAATGGGCGCTTTGGTGCGCGATACTTCCGGAATTGATTCATTTTGAATAATATAGCGCTTCACTGCCTGTAAAGGCATATCGGTATTTTCGCTCAGCAGGCGCTCACGCATTTCTTTCCAGCTGTGAAAAACCGTGATGTAAGCGCGACGTACCAACACATGACCGGCATCGAGTTTCGCTGTAAGCCGCTGCAAGATAACACCGGTTGAAGGGACTTTTTTTACAACCTCCCAGAAACCAAACGGACCGCCGCGGAATTGCCTCTCGTCGCCATGATGAAACGACCAGATACCAAATGGAGCTACATCGAGAACGTCGCCCCGGAGAATGTTGTAACCAAAACGCAAAATGAAATGTGGCGCTGCTGCTTTGATTTTTTGAAGGTCTTCGTCGCTGAAAAACTGCGAATATCCTTCTTCAACCGGCTCAGCATCAATCAATTCAATATGTTCCGGAATCGGACAAATGTCCTCAGCCGTTACCCGGAATATCCGGTTGGTGAGAAATGTAAACAAGGCGTCGCGTTTAAAAAAGCGCTTTAAAAGTGGTTGTTTTGGTTCAGTTTTTCCGGGATTGCTGATGAACAACACACACGCACACAAGCCCGAATCGGTCAGTTTCTGAATAGCACCGGCCTGCCACTTCTTCAGAGAGCGACCGTTGATGAGAACGGCAAAGCGGATATCGGGCTGCGACTGACTCATGAAATTACTTTTGCGTATAATTGCTCCATCTGCGTCCGGACAGCGCTGGTTGAATACTTTTTCATCGCTTCGCCACGGATGGCTGCCGGATCAAAATCGCGGTATTGTTCACACATGAGTTTTATGGCCGCTACCAGACTTTCGGGCCGGCCGGGTTCAACCAGATAGCCATTCTGCTCGTCAATCATTTCACTCAAACCGCCAACGTTGGTTGCAACCACCGGTAATCCGCTCAGCAAAGCTTCGGAAATAACCACCGGAACATTCTCATAATGACTGGGTTGCACATAAAAATGACTCCGCTGCATCCAGCCGGCCACCTGAGCTTCGGTAAGTAAACCCGCCAAAATCACACATTTTTCCAGGCCGGATTCAACAACCAATTGTTTCATTTTTTCGAAGTCCTGACCAGTTCCGCCCAGCACCAGCTCAACCGGTAGACCTTCCTGCACCAGACTTTTTACAGCTGTAATAAGTCCGCTCAGATTTTTCGACTGATCTTCGAAACAGCTGATATTCAGCATTCTGATAGGAATTGCCGGCGGACGATGCACCGGAAAAAAGACGTTTTCGTCCACCACATTATGAATTCTCACCCAGGGTTTATGCACGCCAAGGCGGTGTTTTTTCATGGCTGCTTCGAGCCGGTCGCTGACAGCAGATAAGGCCGCGGCTTTGCGGCAAACGCAGCGTGTGAGACATTTCCGCAGAAAATTACGGTAAGTCCCGGGCACCGGAAAATAGCGCGACCAGTGCTCGGTTATGACATAAGGAATCCGGTAACGACATTTGATCATGGCAGCCAGAACTCCCATGCGGGTCAATATATGTACATGATTGACAACAGGTTTGCCCTGCCTGCTGATGATATGACGGTACGCTTTCTGGCCGGCAATTACAAAATGCAGCCATTTCAGTATTTTATTCCGGGTTGAAATGTTTACAGTGGTCACCTCAATGCCCTGGCTTGTATGAACGCTGATTCTGTTTGGTTGATGGCTGTAATAAGTAAAATGCAGCACCGACACACGGAATTTTCCGGTCAGCAAATGCGCATGTTTCTGCACAAACAATCCAAACATCGGATCGTGCTCATCGGGATACCAGGCCGCCAGAAATGCTATATGAGGTTTGTCTTCCATGCTGATGGGCAAAGGTAGCAATTTACCGCTTCTGCTGGTGCTTAACGGAAAGATTGCCATTTTGTTTTAATTTCCCGGTCAATTTCGGCTTAAAATGGTTTATATTTGTGAAACCTAAATCAAAACCCTGTATGAAAACAAAACCCATCATCGTTATATTGTCATCGGTTTTACTGCTTTCATTCACCTCCTGTAAAAGCCAGAAGGACAAAACAGTCAGTCAGGAAGTCAGAAAATTAAAAATAGTTGAAGCTGAATTTGGCGTAAAGCCAAAAAGCATATCATTTACCGTCGACTCGGTATGGGTGAAAGACCTGTTGCTGTATGCCGATATCACGTATACCGGCGGAAAAACAGACCTGGAGTTTGATCTGGTATTCGACGGATCCTGGCTGAAGACCTATCCGCCCAAAGCCAATGTAAATATTGTTTCAACTCCTGCTACTGTAAGTGGCTCCGCCACCATTAAACATCATCTGGTGTTCGATTTGTCGCCATTGTCGGGCAATCAGCCTTTCGAAGTGATTGTAAACGGCTATGAGAAAAATTTCAGAATCGGGAAAATGGATATTGATTAATCCGGTCAGAACACGGAGTTACACGGATTTTACGCCAGCCTGACTGGTTTAACTGCAACAGGCAGTCAGATAGGTTCAAAAAAACACGTTTTAATGCGCCATTGTGACGGTAAAAGCATCCATAAACATCTTCACAGCTGCTTCGGACGAATAGCCGCCTTTATTCAGCATTTGAATCTGATACAGACGGTTTTTAGCCAGAATCACCCGCAGAATGTAATAATACCCAGCTTCCTGATCGATTGATCGTGTTGTGATAGCAGGCCATCCATCGACATCGGATTTGGATTCCGACTCTACCACATTGTTCATCACGGCTCCGCTGCGGGCTGTTTCAAGCATTTCAAAAGGATCATCCTTCAATGCCTGAGCCGGATAATCGCAATATGAAATCATAAACGATTCGGTGGCGCTTTTTTCATATATATACGACACCATTTCAACCTGAATTTTATCATCAACCGGAATTAGCTGGGTATGATACATCGGCTGACCCGGAAAAGTGACAATAAAAAGTCCGTCGGGCGACTCGAGCACCATACCACCTGCATCGGACGAATCGCGCAGCAACAAACGGCTGCCTTTGGTTTGAACGGTGGTATCCGCTTTCTGTTTATCTTTCGATTTCTGGTCTTTTTTACTGTTGCAGGAAAAAAGAAATAATGCTGCAATGATCAGAAAAATACTGGCAATAGAACTCCATTTATTCATCATACAATCCGGATCGGTTAATTCAAAACATTCAATTCGAAAATCAGCGTAGAAAAAGGCGGTATCGGCGAACTGATATCCGATTCTCCAAAACCGATTGAGCTAGGTAAAATCACTTTGGCTTTGCCTCCCGGCGACATCATCAGCAGGGCTTCGTTCAGGCCGTCAATTAGCTCGGGCGAACCCACCGTAATGACTTCCGGATCGCGTCCCAAGGTCGATTCAAACTCCTGTCCGTCAATTAATTTTCCGGTCAGATGACAGCGGATGGTTTGTCCGGCCATCAGTTTCGGTCCTTTTCCGGGACTTACAGGTATGAAAATCAGTCCCGAAGCCGTTGGCCGCTGGGTGATTTTATTTTGTTTCAGATATTCCTGCAACAACAAAGCTTCCTGCTCTTTCAGCTGCTCATACTGCCTTTCGAGCTCCTGCTTCATCAGATTTTCGGCTTCAACATACTCGTCCTGCGTTTTAATATCCAGCACACGAATATTGACTTTCATCGTTTTATTCTTTGCAGCAAAGGGCGGCAATTCAGGAGCACCGATCGTTTTCATAAAAAATGCTTCGGTATTCACCACAAACGACGCACTGTCGCCCACCGATAACATGGCCAGCCCTTCCATAATATCGCCATTAAAAGCAACCTTTTCTATTGGAAATGTAGTAATGGTTGATGCGATCAACACACTTTCGTTCATATCCCGGTGCTCAATCTGCACTTTCATATAATTGCTAACCACAGCATTTTTGCCGGCTTTATCCTCAACAATGTTGTAATGCAAACCATTGTCGGTTTTTGAATAACCTTCGTATTCCGATTTTCCGGAATCGGATTTGCCCGAACACGACATTGCTGCCATCGCCACCGCAAAAATATAGAACAAGTTCTTCATAATCAGTTTATATAATAATCGCGCACCTGAATAATCTGGACATCATAAATCAGAATGGCCCGCGGAGGAATGGTTTTCGATTCGTCCATCACGCCCAGCCAGCCATAGGCCAGATACGAAGGAATAACAAACTTGGCTTTGTCTCCTTCGCGCAGCAGCATCATACCTTCTTCAACGCCACTGTTTTCATCGCCATGACCAAGTAGAATTTCCTTCGGCCCCTGTTTGCGCGAATCTTCCACCACCGTTCCGTTAATCAGCGACAGCGAATAATGAAAGCGCACCACCGTACTGTCCTCAACCCGGCGTCCATTACCCGGCGCATAAATCATATAACGCAGTCCTGTACCGGTTTTCGACATATTCCACTGATTCCGGGCAATAAAGTCGTCAATCTGAACTTCTTCGTTCTGGGAATACAGATTATTGGCGTTTTCAAGATTTTTCTTGTATTGCTCAGGATTGATTTCAGGTGCAACTTCCTGCTGCTTATTACCGCATGAAAGCAGCAAAACGACAGGAATTAAAAATAAATATGTCAGGACTTTCATAACTCGGATAACGCTTTTTTAAACATCGAAATTGCATCTTCCAGCGACCCGTAAAAATGAGCTCCCGACGCGTTTTTATGTCCACCGCCATTGAAATATTTAGTCGCCATGGCATTCACATTGATATCACCTTCGGAGCGCAGACTGATTTTTACAAAATCGGGTTTTTCAATAAAAAAACCACTGATTTGTATGCCTTTAACCGACAATCCATAATTGACAATGTCTTCGGAATCGCCCTCAGAGTAATTAAACCGAACCAGATCTTCCCTGGTAAGGAAAATAAAAGCAGCATGATATTCGGGTAGCAAATGCAAACGTTCGCTTATGCTGTATCCAAGCAAACGGATCCGGCTTTCGGAAAAAGTATGATATAATGTCTGGTTTATTTTTACAATATCAATTCCTTTGCGAATCAGCTCTGCAGTGATTTCAAAGGTGCGGTCTGTCATGTTGCCATGAAAGAAATTGGCTGTATCGGTTACAATGCCGGTATAAATGCATTCGGCCACCGCTTTGTCAATCAAATCAGGATTAATAAATTCTATCACATTGTACACCAGTTCCGACGTTGAGGAAACATCGGGCGATGAATACGCCGCATCAAAAATATTGTTGGTCAGGATATGATGGTCAATCAGAATGCGGTTTGCCTTGGCATTTTGGAGTGCCGTTTCAAGTTTCAGTGCGCGTTTGAGCGCATTCATATCAACAATAACCTGCAACGTTGCATTGCTGATAAGCTCAAGTGCTTTTTCAGGCTCGTTTTCAGCCACAATTATATCACCAATATCGGGCAGCCAGCCGTAATAATCGGGATAAGCATCGGGAATAATGGCAACCGAATTATGTCCGAAAGCCTTCATCACCCTGTTCATAGCCAGTGCCGAGCCGATAGCATCGCCATCAGGGCTTGTATGTGAGACTACAACAACATTTTGAGGCTTGCTGCAAATAAAATTGCGGATAAGATTTTTGTCAAGTGTATTCAAAAAGTAGTACTTTTACCGTTTCAAAGTGCAAAAATAACAAATTGCATCGATTGTTTCACTAAACTGTTAAACTATGGCAGGATCAATTACATTCGCAATCATTAAGCCCAAAGCTGTTGCAAACGGACACATCGGGGCCATTCTCCACACCATCAATGCAGGTGGATTCCGCATCCGTGGTATGAAAATGATTCAAATGACACGCAAACAAGCCGAAGAATTTTATGCAGTACATAAAAAACAGGACTTTTTCGCAGGACTGGTGGAATTTATGTCTTCGGGACCCATTGTCGTTGCCAGCATTACCGCTGCCAATGCAGTCGAAGACTTCCGTAAACTGATCGGAGCTACAGATCCAAAAGTAGCTTCTCCCGATACTATTCGTGGCAAGTTTGGTACAAACGTTACAATGAATGCTATTCACGGTTCCGACAGCGATGAAAACGCCATCCGCGAAACAAATCTCATGTTTAAACCGGAAGAACTTTTCGATTAATCGGTTGTAAAACAACTAACTATCTCATTTTATAGGTCTTGAAAGAATGGTCATTGAAAAAGATGACTATTCTTTCTATTTCATTGTCTTCGGCTATGGCTGCTGGTATGACCGGTTCTGATCTGGTCTGCTTATTCTCCTTTTCGCGGGGTTTGCTCTGATAATACACAGCATCTTCGTCGTGTACTTCTTTCACAGGCTGTTTTTCAGGCTCCGGCTGACTGTATGCCACTGGTTTTTGCTGTGGTTGTGGCTGCTTCATCTCTGGCTGTACCTGTGTTTTATTGTCCTGCCGCAGCATGTTGCCACTGCCCATTAATAACCAATCGGGGTTTACATCCGGAAATTTCTCAAGCAGTTTGGTTATAAAAGCCAGACTTGGTTTGTTACGTCCCGATAAAAAATGCGAAATGCCGGAGCGCTCGGTCCCCAGCGTATCTGCCAGATCGGCAGCCGATAGCCTGTAGGTTTTCATTAATTGCTGTATGCGGTCAATCATGTTGTTTCGTGTTTGAATTACAAAGTTAACACATATATTGTTACAAACATAAATCAATTTGAGTTACACTTGTAATTACAAATGTAAACAACTCATAATTGGAATTCAGACAGAATCTATGACCAACCAGCTGATTAACAATTCGTATTTAAATCATGCATATTGCTGTTCAGTAATATCATTTGATACTATTATATGTGATTTATTACTTTAAATAAGTAGCTTTATATACTTATAT
>CAYSCE010000110.1:0-9073 GCA_964429475.1 uncultured Bacteroidaceae bacterium
CTGTACTTTTCCGGTTCAGCCCAAAACCATGCCGGAGCGTTTGTAACTACATTGCTGAGTTGTTCAGCAGTAAGCAACACAACCGGAATGTCGGCACCCGAATATTTTTTCAGGTTGATTTCAATTTTCTTTCTGATTTTTGAGGAATCGGAAACACCGCATGAAAACATCACATTACCGCTCTGGATATATGTTTCAATATCACAAAATCCACATTGTTCAAACAATGCTTTCAGATCTTTCATCGGAATCACATTCTTTCCGCCGACATTGATGCCGCGGAGGAGAGCGATGTAGCGGGTTTTCATACGGTCAGCAAATCAGCGCAAAGCGCATTATGTTGTAGCAGAATTATTCCGAATACCATTTGTATGATTCGGACCAGGCCAGAAAGTCCTGAATTTCTCTGGCGTGCGATTTAATCCATTTGGTCACATATTTTTCACCGGAGGAGGCGAACACCAAATAGGACAATGTCTCAATATATTTCCGGTTCTTCATTTCGATGAAATAGGGGACATAATAATCCCAGTAAAAACCGTAATTATCGGCTTTTGTTTCCTCCATGGATGCTATAGCAGTATTTAAGTTGCCGGCAAATTTTTCAGCGTCGGTTTGCTTTTTATTTTCACTGATGGCAAGTGCAGCCGACATTGACATAATAAGGTCAACGGTTGAAAAGCTGTTTTCGTTTGGTTTGCCATCTGCCGTTGTATCGCCAAGAGAACTGCCATCGATACTGATGGAAATGGAATTTTTTCCTGTTTTTTTTACGCCTAAACTCAGAATGTCTTTTGTCCTGTTCAGATTATCTTCAGCCCGGGGACCAGTAGGCTCGACGGTGAAGAAGCGGCAATAAGCCAGCAATGCAGGAATGCGTTTGTTTTTATAATGCATCACGCGTGCAATGGCGTTGTGAGAACTTGCGTGTTCGGGGTTACATACAACAGCTTTCTGAAAACTCAACAGTGCCTCATCGCTTTTATCCTGTCCGATCAGCGTGATACCCTTGTTGTAATGAAGCAGATAGAAATCAGGCAACAGCGTCAATCCTTCATCATACATGGCAACTGCTTTATCCGGCTCTCCCAGATGATCCAGTGCGCTGCCATAACTTACATAGATCATATTAAGTCCTGAGTCATTGGGATGCGCAGTTATGGCCTTCTTGCAGCAGGTAATGCAATCTTCGTATTTTTTGAGTGCACTGAGTGAATACGCTTTTTCGGAATATGCCATCAGATTGTCCTTGTCGGCTCTCAGTGCTTCGTCATACTTAACAATGGCGGCATTATAATCTCCTTTATCATGTAACTGAACTCCCTGCGATACCAGATCGTGTGCTTTGTCGGGGTTCTGGGCCATCAGCTGAATGCTCAGCAAGGCAATTATAGAATAAACGATAACATTTTTCATGATGACAAAAAATTTGGTTGGTAAGCAAATATATAAATATTTGTTTACAGCTGGTAAAAATTTAATTTTATTTCGTAGTGAAAAAACGCGGGTATATATTAAAAGTCGGCCTGACCGGATTTTTTCAACATCATCTCTCCATCAAAAACACCATATGTTTTGTGGTTGACCCATTCGCCCAGGTTGATGTAGTGCGCGTTTCCGATTTTCATATCCAGCGGCAGATGGCGGTGGCCAAACACATAAATATCGGCACGCAGCTCTGCGGGCGTGTTTTGAATATACTGTACCAGAAATTCCTTGTCGTCGCCATTGTATGTTTCATCGGCAGCGCCATTGGCAATGCGGCTTTTGCGCGACAGCCAGCGGGCCAGTCCGAAAGAAAAATTCGGATGCAGCCGTGCAAACAACCATTGATTGAAGCGACACGCAAACATGCGCTTGACAAATTTGTATTTTTTATCGCCGGGTCCAAGGCCATCACCATGGCCAACTTCGATGGTTTTTCCGTTCACCAGAAAACGCTGTGGCTCGCGGAATAATTTCAATCCGATTTCCTGTTCCAGATAGCCAAACATCCACATGTCGTGGTTGCCGGTGAATGCAAAAACCTGAATGCCGGAATCGGCCATCTGAGCCAGTTTGCCCAGCAGACGCACATGGCCGCGCGGAGCCACGTGGCGATATTCGAACCAGAAATCAAACAAATCGCCGCACAGAAATAAGTACTGACAATCGTTTTCAATCTGATTCAGCCACTGCACGAAAGCCCGCTCCACATCGTGGCTGGCAGGAATGCCTAGATGAAGATCCGAAGCAAAATACAGTTTTTTGCCTGGACTCAGATCAAGTGCAGTTGCTTTCTGCGGTGTGGATTGTCGAGCCATGTATGCGGATTGATGCGGTCAAAGTTAATAATAAAACGGATGCGCTGCCAGTACTTGTCGGTATTGAGCAACAACGCTTCCTTGCTGCTTTTGTCGTGTACGAGGGGAAAGGCAATCTCGAAAAATTTCTGTGGCGTGGTAATCAGCAGCCCGCCTTCGAAAATGCCAAATGGTTTATTGGCTTTCAGCGGGTCGGGCGATATACCTGCTGCAGCATAGATGCGGAGCGGTAAATCGAATGGCATGGAAACGCTGCCCGAGACCGAAAGAGTCCAGTTCCAGCTTTGCCCGACAGGTGAAATACTATACAGATTGCCTGCGCCGGGCATTCCCTGCATGCGGTACACAGCGTCATTTACATTGCGGCCGACGAACCATCCGTCGTAAAAAATATCGGTTTTCCAGCCCGGCATATTGGGACTGAAGCGGGCGTCGAAGTTTTGTGCGAAAAGGGAATCATAGAAAAAGAAAACACCGGCGAATGCACGAAAAGTAAACCAACGCTTCGGTTCGTAGTTGTAATCGTATTCATAATTTGCACTCATGCGTGCAAAATTGCCCCATATATCGGCTTTCACTGAAGTGCTGAAAGGCTGCGTGGAATCGAACTTTTCGTAGGTCCAGGCGGCGCAGACGGCATTCAGGATTTTATGATGATTTGTTGGTCTGTATCCAGAGCCATTGTTGATCCATACAATTTCTTCCGTACCATTCTGATGATATTTCAGCTCGATTGAATGTTGCGCGGGCACGCTGTCGGAGCCGGTTTCAAGAATGGTCTTAATTCCTGATCCGAATTGATAATATCGCAAAGGATTGCCCTGATATGCCGGAAGGTGATAGCTTTTTCCATGCAGAAACACTGAAACGGTGCTCAGTGATTGCTTTTCAGGATACAGGTTTACCGAAATTTTCCCTGCGCCCACCAGCGATTTTGTGTCGGTACTGTATTGAGGCAACAGCTGAAAAGTAAACAATTGTTTTGAAGCAAGCCGGTTGGTAACGTACACACCCGGCATCCAGTGGTCGTTTTCGTTCCAGGTGATGGCAGGGCTGATGAACACACCTTTTGTAAGTGAGTCTGCGGGCGGGAAAAAGCGGATCTGAGACTGTGCCGGAAAACACAGAAATAGCATGAAAGTCAGAATTAGAGCCGTTTTACGACGGTCTGAACAATTTAAAAATTTCATTACCGACAATATCGATGCTGTTGCTTTTGCTTACAATGATTCCATCGCGGTTGAGCAGATAGAGATAAGGCGTTTGCTGAATGTTGTACAGCTTTGCAATGGGTGAACTGGTATATTTAAAATCGCAGATATTGATCCATTTCATTTTTTCCTTATCAACTGCTGTTTTCCACATTTCCGGGTCGTAATCGAATGAAACGGAAACAATCACCAACCCTTTCGATCCGTATGTTTGCTGATACTGACGCAATGACGCCAGCTGGCGGATACTTTCGGGTGACCATGAAGCCCAGAAATGAAGCAGTACCACGCGGCCTTTGAGTTCGGAAATTTTCACCATCTGGTCATTGATATCGGGCAACGCAAAATCGGGAGCCACTTTTCCCGTATCGAGCCGTTCTTTGATTTCAGCATCTTCTTTTATGGACAGGTTCGTTTTATTCACTTTCATGTTGAGATGCCCCACATGTTCGCTGCCCGGATATTTGGATGCAACCCGTTTGGCGAGGTCCTGATATACCGAAATATATTCAACAGGATCAAGCACCGGTGCGCGGCCGAATGACTGATACAGAATGAACAGGCTCCCCAGGGATTCCGGGTTTTTTTTGATGGTGGTTAAAGCATAATTCTGCTGATCGCGAAAAATAATTCCGGATAAAGAATCGAGCGAATCGCGCAATTCCATTTTGTTTTCAGCATATTTGTTGTTTTCCCAGATCAGTGCAAGTGTGTCGAGTTTTGCATATTGCTTATCAGTAAAGCTGAGATAAGCAGCAACAAGTTCCGATGCCGGAGAACCTGAAACAGCATAAGTTTTTGCCAGTGCGTTTATATCGCCGCTCAGTTCAATGGTTTGCCCGGGCTCTGCAATGAGCGTAATAAAGTTTTTTTCGGAAGTTGAAATTTTCAGGAACAACGGTTTGTCGGTGTCATAACGAAACTGAAGGGAGCCATCTTCGTCAAGCTCAATGGAGTCAATTCTTTCGAGTGATTCGACATGAATGATATCGATATAAACAATATTGGCGCGGCTGTGAATGAAGCGGCCGTTAATCAGAATTTCGTTTTCGCCGGCTTCGTTTTTATTGCCGCACGACGGGGTCAGCAGCAGGGTTGAAGCAGCAATAGCGAGGAAAAATGCAAACAAAAAATACCGTTTCATGCGTAAGGAAATTATTCGAATTTAAAACTGAAAGGGAGCAGATCGTACACCGAACCGAAGATATAGCCCTGACCATCTTCGCCCACCAGAATTACGTTGAACGGGTTTTTCTGGCGGTTGGCACTTTCGGCCATTACCTGACGGCAGGCTCCACATGGGTTGACAACGGCTTTCAGCTTTTTTTGAGGTGAGCGGGCAGTGATAACCAGGGTGACAATAGCGACACCCGGATATTGTGCACCGGCATGAAACAAGGCCACACGCTCGGCACATAAACCACTTGGATAGGCTGAATTTTCCTGGTTGGAACCAATAACAATTTTTTTGTTTTCGAGCAATAATGCCGCACCTACCTGAAAGTTTGAAAATGGTGCGTATGCGTTGCTACAGGCAGAAATGGCTTTGGCAACGAGTTTTTGATCCGTTTCGCTCAGCTCGTTTAATGAACTGAAAGACTGGAAAGAGATATGCAATTTTTTCGTTTTCATTCTTCTGATAATGTTTTTTTATCGGGAATGGTGAACAACAGGAAGCTATTGAACAAAGCATAGAAAGTGACACCGACCTGCGTTTCCAAAGTGTCTTCGCTGATTAATGACAACAAAAATATGAAAATAAATCCCAGGTAGAGTTTAAATTGGGGAATTTTAAACAATATAAATGGCGCCAGAAGAGAAAACAGAAAAACCAATAAGCCGGAAAGACCGAGTGCGACTGTGACAGAGAGAAACTGGTTGTGCGACCGGAGTCTGTATTCTTTATCAAGCAGCGAGTTCATGCGATTGTATTCCTGTTGAAAAGCACCCTGAATATCGCCGGTGCCAACGCCAAACAAAAGGTTCTGACGAATTATTCCGGCCGATGCTTTCCAGTATTCAAACCGCTGTGTGAGGCTATGTCCGCTGGGATCGTTGTTTTCGACATACACGCTCCATTCCCACAGAAACCGGTAAATACGCTCGCGATAAGGATCCATGCCGGGGACAAGATAATTACTGTACCCTTTTTCAATATTGTTGATATCATCGTCTGTCAATTGGGCAATACCCACGCTGTCCTTACGCAATCCTTTTGAGGCCAGATATCGCATCAGTAAATTGGTGCGGTTGATATAGGACGAATCCTGAACGATTAAATGCAGGCTGCGTTGATTCCAGGCCTTTACCATTTCTTCCTCGGCAATATACAGATATACGCGGTGTCCGTTTTCTGCCAGATTTGTTTCCGGATAATGAATGTAATCGTTTCCCTGATCCGATTGTCTGTCAAGGTCAGAAAAAACAGCCTTATCCGGCTTCGGAAAACAACGATTACGGACATCTGCAAAGCCCCAGACAGCAATTATCATTACGAGCAATTGAGCAACAGGAATGATGTATCTGATTTTTTTTGAGCGCAATGAATCGCGGTACAGAAAAGGCAGAAAGAAAAGTAAGAATGCCAGGACAACATACCCTGTAAACGACTCCAGAATAATCAGAAAATACAGTAGAATGACAACGGCTGGAAATATAACCCAGCGATATTTGCTGCTTATTTCGTGTTGGAAATGTATGATGAACAACAATGAAAGGCAGATCAGGAGCGAAAAGCGAATGTGGCTTTGGCCAATGGCAATTCGTTCAGGAACAACCGGTGACACATAGAAATTTATCAGGCTGATGATGGATAAAATCAAAACACAACCAACAAAAAAGAAAACAAGACCTGTTGATGTTTTTCTTTTCTGTTGGCCAACTGAAAAAAGGAGAACAGGGAAAACGAGCATGGGAAGTTTTATCTGAAGATCTTTCAGCCCGTACTTCATGTCCGTTGTCCAGAGCAATCCAACAATAAAGAACAAATACAACGAAACAAGACTCAGAACAACCGGCGAGCGGAAGGCACGCAGCAGCTTACGCCTTGATTCCGGATCGCTTAAAACGGCCACCAGCAAAAGCAACTGCGAAACAGAAAGCAACCATTTCGAAAAAATGAGACCAATAAACAGCAGCCCGAAAACGACCGGGTATTTCCATTGCTGATATGTTTGGGATGCTTTCAAAAAAAGGACTATTTTGTATTCAGAATTTTATTGTATTCTGCCTGATTGAGGAGAATATCGACGGCTTTATCTATTTCTTTATCCGATTTCAGATCATACACAATGCGTCCTTTCTGATAATAATATCTCGAGACGATTTCATTGCCGATGATTTGTTTTATTTCTGATTTGAATAAATCCAGATCACGCTGTTTGTTGTGTCCGACTTTAGACTGTAGTTTGGTGATTTCTTCGGAAGAAATGTCGTAATACTTATCCTGTTTCATGGCGTCAATCAACTCATCAAGTTTCAGCTCGCTGCTGGTTTTATAGTCGTATTCCTTGTCGGACAAATATGCCACAAACTGCTGGTATTCTTCATCGGAAAACTCGAATGCTGATGCATCGGGTATCGTTGCGTGGTCGCGCACATATGACGTGACAAAATTGAAGATATGATTTTTCAGCAGCAGGCTGATGGATATTTCGCTCAGCGAGTCGGGCTGTAATTCAATATCCGGCAGAATTCCGCCAGCATCGTATACGGTGCGGCCATTTTTGGTTTTAAAGGATTGTTTGAGAGAATCGTTGAAATGTGCAGCTTTCCCGTTCACTTTTGTCGAATAATCAATAGCTTGAATGCAGCGACCACTGGGGATATAATATTTGGCCGTGGTCACTTTTAAACTGGTGTTGTAGCTGAGGGGAATAATATTCTGAACGAGCCCTTTTCCAAATGATTTCTGACCTATGATGATGCCCCGGTCAACATCCTGAATAAAGCCCGCCACAATTTCGCTGGCCGAAGCGCTGTTACCATCAATTAAAATGGCCAGTGGAATATTTTTATCGGTGGCGCCTGAACTGGTTTTATAGGTTTTATTCAGTTCTGACAGTTTACCTTTGGTTTCAACAACTTTGAGCCCTTTATCGACAAATATATTGGCAATATTGACGGCTTCGTTCAGCAATCCGCCTCCGTTTCCGCGCAGGTCAAGAATGATTCCCTTCATGCCGGGGTTCGATTTTTTAAGGTCTTCGAAAGTTGATCGAACCTGATTTCCGGCATTCATGGTGAAGCTGTTGAGTTTAATATAGCCAATCTGTGGGTCAACCATGCCCGAATACGGAATGTCGCTGATGGTAATTTCCTTTCTTTCGATGGAAATGCGATTGGTTTTTTCATCAAATGGTTTCCTGATCAGTAATTCAACCGTACTTCCGGGCTGACCTTTGAGCAGGTCGCTGACTTCGCTGACCGTTTTTCCGGTGACGGATTTACCATTGATTTCGAGAATCTGATCACCGGCTTTCAGTCCGGATAGCTGCGCAGGAAATCCTTCGTAGGGTTCGGTAATAATAATGGATTCTCCTTGCTGTTGTATGAGTGAGCCGATGCCGCCATATTGACCGGTGGTCATAAAGCGGAGGTCTTCGATATCGGATTCGGGAATATACACCGTGTATGGATCGAGTGATTTGAGCATTTCGTCAATGCCCTTTTTCATCAAATCGCCAGGTTGTAATTCATCCACGTAATTCTGATTCAGTTCGCGGTACAAGGTGACGAAGATGTCGAGGTTTTTGGCTATTTCAAAATCATCCTGAGCTTTTACCGGCGATACAATGCCGAATGCCAGTGTCAGGAAAACGATAAGTACATTAATGTTTTTTCTCATGGGTACATGTTTTATGCGTACGTTCGGGAACCGGATCATAACCGCTGCCGCCCCAGGGGTTGCAACGGGCAATACGTTTTATGGTAAGCCAGCCGCCACGGAATGCGCCGTGTTTGCGCAATGCTTCAATGCCATAAGCCGAACACGAAGGAGTGTAGCGACAAGAGGATGGCAGCAGCGGCGAGATGGCAGCCTGATAAAATCGTACAAATAAAACAAAAAATTCAGCGACCGGACGTCTCATGGTGTTTTATTAAACGGTTTATCAGCGTTTTTATTTTGTTTTCGAGCACGTTATAGGGAAGTTTTTCGTTGCTTTGAAAATAGAGTCCGATGAGTAATAGCCCGGATGTCTGAAGTTGTTGTTCGCGGAGCGGAGCCACATTCAGGCGCCAGGCTTCGCGCATTTGACGGCGGATTCGGTTTCGGTCGACAGCCCGTTTGAATCTTTTTTTGGGAACGGCAAACAGTATCTTTATTCCAGGCTCTTCGTCTGAAACATGCAGAAAACGGCACGACACAGGAGATTCATTCATCACCAGGCCGTTTTGAAACAGCAAAGAAGGTTGTATCGTTCCCTTGATCCGTTCCTGTCGCGGAAAGGAATATTCGCTCACAGTCGTTGTTTTTTATTGTTTTTTGCTTTTTTTTAATAAAAAAAAACCCAAAAAAAAAATTGGGCAGTATGCGTTGGCGGCGGAAAATAAAACCAC
>CAYSCE010000111.1:0-9032 GCA_964429475.1 uncultured Bacteroidaceae bacterium
CAGCGGTCCGAAATTATCCTTATTCCACGGATAATCGGGGCTGTGCGGAAAGATAGATGCATCCCAGGCTGTATCAATAAACGGCTTTGGCTCGGTAGCCAGCAGGTTTTCAAATTTTCCTTTAAAGTTGCGGAGCATTTCATGTGTCATCGGGAGCACCATAATGTACATGGAATCCGGGTACCGGAATGCATTCTTGATGTCTTCGACGCTGAGCCCGATATCCATCAGTTGTTTGCGGGCAATCATATTGCCGGGCTTTAAAGTGAATTTATAATTATACTGCATCAGCGGCGGGTTCTCTGCTTGTTTTCCATTGATGTATAACTGACGGTCTTTAATGACAATTTCATCACCCGGAATAGCGACGCAACGCTTGATGTAGTTTTCGCGCTTGTCGACAGGGCGCACCAGAATTTCTGTGTTAGCCAGCACCAGGCTTCGTGCCTGTGATAAATAACGTGGATATTCCTTTGCACTTTGATTATCACGCTTTGCAAGTTCCACCGCGGTATTGATCACTTCAACATAATATGTTTGTGCCTGATTGACCCGCATCACTGTATCGCCAGCCGGAAAATTGAATACCACAATATCGTTGTTTTCGATTTTAGAAAAAGCCGGATAACGATAATAAGGCAGCGATACCCAGTCGATATAACTTTTCGAATCTTTGGTACCGGGCATGGTGTGATGAACAAACGGGAACGACAGTGGTGTCATTGGAATACGGGCGCCGTAGGTAAGTTTGTCAACAAACAGAAAATCGCCAACCAGTAAAGTTTTTTCCATCGACGATGTCGGAATGGTATAGGCTTCAATAAAAAACATACGGATGACTGTAGCTGCAACCACAGCAAAAACAATAGCTTCGGTCCATTCACGCAGCACCGATTTTTTCAGTTTCTCCTGCTGATCGGGATGAATATAGGTCAGTTTTTTATTGAATGCGATATAGGGCAAATATGCAAACGGAAACATGATGGACAGCACCTGTGCGCCAATACTGGTCTTGTTGAAAGCTTTGAGTGTTTCAACAATCAGCAGCATCACCATGAAAACATTGATGTATGGCATCAATGTAAAAATAAGCCACCACATAGGTTTTTTTACAATCCGCAACCAAACGATGGCGTTGTACACCGGAATAAAAACCAACAAAGGATTCTTTCCGGCTTTGCGGAAAATAACAGCCAGACCGATAAGTCCGGAAAGGAAACACAGAAGGGTAAAAAGAATGACGATGTCCATATGTGTGATTTTTTACAAGTAACGAAATTTCAGTTATTTATTGTCAATGGAAAAAATTTCGCCGAACACATCGGCGTAGTGAAAGAAACCTTTTTTGTCGCACAGCCACAAAGCCGCCTGCAATGCGCCTTTCGCAAAGCCTTCGCGATTATCGGCTTTGTGAATCAATTCAATTTCATCGCTAGCTGAAGTAAATTTTACTGAATGTGTTCCGGTTACATTCTGCTTGCGGTGAGCGATTATCAGTAATTTATCTTCTTCGTTTTTCAAACTCCAGCCACTGTACTTTTTCATTTTACTCAGCAGGATCTCAGCTGCAGTAATGGCTGTACCACTGGGTTTGTCAACTTTATTGATGTGATGCGTTTCTTCAATTTGTGCAGAATATTCTTCGAAGCGGGCAAGATCGGCAGCCACTGTTTTCAGCATCCTGAACCACATATTCACACCGATGCTGAAATTGCTGGCGAATAAAACTGATCCGTTTTTCTGCTTACAGAAAGACTGGATTTCGGCTTTGCGATTGTCCCAGCCGGTGGTGCCGGTCACAACCGGAATGCCCATTTCGACACAATGCCTCAGATTATCAACGACTGAATCGGGCTGTGTAAACTCAATGGCCACATCGGGAAGCGAATTTTCATCAAACCTGGGCCAGAAGTCTCCTGCATCGACAACAGCTGCAATGGTGTGGCCCTGCTGAACCGCCATCGCTTCCACCATTTTACCCATTTTGCCGTAGCCGATAATCAGAATTTTCATGGTTTGAATTTTAATGTCAATGTGATGCCCCCAGCCACCGGAGCCATTGCATTCTGGCTCCACATCGATGGTTGCAAGGAAAGACTCAGGTCGTTGCTGATGTCGAAATCGTACAAATGCGCATCAACAGAGGCGTCAACAATGTTCAGAATATATACTGCCGACAAAATGATGATTGAAAGTTCGAGATTATGCCGGTAGTAATTCCGGAGATCAAGCAGATTGGTAGCCGAATAACGCGGATATTCATCGGTGGTTTCCAACAAATTGTCGGTGCGGGCAATATATGCTTTTCGAAAACTCTGGTAGTATTTATTGTTGAAATAAATGGAATACCCTACACCTCCAAGACCAGCATACAATACAGGAACTTTCCAGTATTTACGGTTGTAAACCTGTCCCAGACCGGGTAAGCAGGCCGACATGATGGCGGCTTTTTTGGGTGAATGCAGCACAGTGGTTGTATCGTCAATATTCTGAGATCTGACAAAACCAGCTGTAATCAGCAACAGAACAAGTGCTGCAACGAGGCGATTCATATTTATTTGAACAGTTGCTCTATTTTCTTCAACTCCTCATCGTTTTTGAAATGAATGGTCAAAGCACCCCCTTTGGCGTCGCCTTTCAATGAAACTTTTAATCCGATTTTTTCACCGATGGTATTTTTCAGTGCTTCGAATTCCTGACTCAGCGTGGGCTTTTTCGCAGGTTTTTTGTCAGTTCCGCTGGTCATTTCGCGCACGATATCCTCGACCTGACGCACCGACAAATCTTCAGCAATGATGCGGTCGAAAATTTCCTTCATTTTTTTCTCGTCTTCGAGACCAATCAGCGAACGGGCATGGCCCATGGTGATTTTATTGTCGCGGATACCGGCCTGTATTTCAATCGGCAACTTCAGTAAACGCAGATAATTGGAAATGGTGGTTCGTTTTTTACCCACTTTTTCGCTCAGCATTTCCTGTGTAAGTTTGCACTCTTCCATGAGTTTATCGAAGGTGAGCGCAATTTCGATGGCGTTCAGGTTTTCGCGCTGAATATTTTCGACCAGCGCCATTTGCAGCACAGCTTCATCATCGGCTTCGCGGATAAAGGCCGGAATCTGTGTCAGTCCTGCCATTTTGGAAGCACGGAGACGACGTTCACCGGAAATAAGCTGGTATTTTCCGTTCTCGAGTTTGCGGACGGTAACAGGTTGAATGAGACCCTGATGTTTGATGGATTCGGACAGACCTTTCAGCGCTTCCTGTTCGAAATGATCGCGGGGCTGATAAGGGTTGGCCTCGATATCATCAATATCAATCATCGGAAAAGCAAATACCGGTGCGGGTATGTCAAAACCTTTTTCTTCGTTTGCTCCTTCGAGCAATGCGCTCAAACCGCGTCCCAGTGCATTCTTTCTAGTGTTCATATCCGTTGTCGCTTGTCGTTATTGTGCAATTTTTGATTCAGCTTTAATGTTCGGGTTGCGCTGCATAATTTCGCGAGCCAGGTTCAGATAGCTGATCGATCCTTTGCTTTCGGCATCAAACATCACAATGCTTTCACCGAAGGAAGGAGCTTCGCCCAGTCGGGTGTTACGCGGAATAATAGTTTCAAAAACCATTTCCTTAAAATGACTCCGGACTTCATCGACCACCTGATTCGACAGGCGCAGACGCACATCGTACATGGTAAGCAGAATACCTTCGATAGCGAGGGTGGGATTCAGACGGGTCTGTACAATTTTTATGGTATTGAGCAGTTTTCCCAGACCTTCAAGAGCAAAATATTCGCATTGCACCGGAATCAGCACTGAATCGGCCGCAGTGAGTGCATTGACGGTGATGAGGCCAAGCGAAGGCGAACAATCAATGAGCACATAATCGTACTGTTCTTTCAGCTGGCGCACCACTTTGGTCATCATGCGCTCGCGGTTTTCCATATTGATCATTTCAATTTCGGCACCAACCAGGTCGATGTGGGCCGGCAGAATGTCGAGATTGGGCGTTTTGGTATGAAGAATAGCTTCAGAGGGATTGACGTTGTCGACAATACACTCATAAATACTGGTTCTGACGTTTTTCGGATCGAACCCGAGGCCTGATGTGGCATTGGCCTGAGGGTCAGCATCGATGAGTAACACTTTGTTCTCCAGCACAGCCAATCCGGCGCTCACGTTAATGGCGCTGGTGGTTTTCCCTACACCGCCTTTTTGATTGGCGATAGAAATTACTTTTCCCATAAAAACAATTGCACAGTTTTAAATTATCGGTCAAAAATACGATTTTTTCCGCACCCGTAAAGAGCGGATAACAGAAAAAGCGGTCAAATTCTTACAAATCGGACGGCTCCACACTCAACTCAGCAGAAGTATCCTGCTGGTCAACAAATTCGTGGAACTCCTCTTCCGGTGCTTTTTCTCCGGTACGGATGAAGTTGACCACCGCATCCAGTCCCCGGCCAAACTTGTCGAAGTCTTCCTTGTACAGAAAAATTTTGTGCTTTTCGTAAAAGAATTTTCCATTCTCTTCGTTGAAGCGCTTTTTACTCTCTGTTATGGTAATGTACATTTCGCCACTCTTCATTTCTTTCACATCGAAAAAATAAGTGCGCTTACCTGCACGTACCGGTCTCGAGTAAATCTCATCCCTTTCTTTTCTTTCGAATTCTTCCATAAAAAAATATTACCCAATGTAAACGCAAAACTATGGAATATTTTTTTATTTCAAAAAAATTTTACGTTCTATCGGCAAAAAAATCGTACAGCCAACATATCGAAGGGTTTAAAACTCTTCGGAATGTGCCGGGCAAAACAAACCTGTACTCAGATATTTTTCGCCCCGGTCGGGAAAAATAACAACTATTTTCCCTTTTTTAATTTTTTTTGCTGTTTCAATAGCAGCCATCATGGCTGCCCCGCTACTCATGCCAACAAAAATGCCTTCCTTTGCAACAATCTGCCGAACCATGTCATAGGCGTCTTCAGTCTCAATCATAATGGTTTCATCGATAAGTTCAGGCTTGTAGATTGAAGGCACAATGGCTTCTTCCATGTTTTTCAGCCCCTGAATATAATGACCTTTGACAGGATGGGCACAAACAATTTTAAGAGCCGGATTGTTTTCCTTAAGCCCTTTCCCTACCCCCATAATGGTTCCCGATGTGCCAATAGCCGATACCAGATAATCGACCTTGCCATTGGTTTGTTTCCAGATTTCCTCGCTGGTGGTTTTATAATGAGCCATCTTATTGTAGCGGTTCGAAAACTGATCAGGCATGAAATACCTGTCGGGAAACTGCGCCACCATTTCGCGCGCTTTGCGGATGGCGCCATCAGTGCCTTCTTCGGCGCTGGTCAGAATGACTTCGCCGCCAAAAGCAGCAATCATGCTCCGGCGCTCGGCCGAAACAGCCTCACTCATGACAATCTGAACCGGATAACCTTTTACCGATCCGATCATGGCCAGCCCGATTCCGGTATTTCCCGATGTCGGTTCAATAATGATTTTCCCTTGTTTCAGATGACCTTCGGCTTCGGCCTGCTCAATCATTTTCAGCGCAATACGGTCTTTGATGCTGCCAGTCGGATTGGCGCCTTCAATTTTTGCATAAATCTGTACATCCGGATTCGGATTCAGATGATTGATCAATACCAATGGCGTGTTTCCGATCGACTGCAATATGTTTTCGCAAATCATTTTTGTTTGGGTTTGTGCAAAACGAAGTCCTATTCCCGGTTTCCGGAAATATTGAATACATCATTCTGCGAAGTAAATAAAATCAGTATTCCGTCTTTCCTTCAAATTCTTTCCAAAGCTGGAAAGGCAATAAGAATGATTCGGAGGGACAACATTCGGTTTGCAGATGCCGCTGTGCGATGGGCAATTCGAGTTCTTCGTAAATGAAGGCGTCGTCGAAACCGGCATCAGCAGCATCGTGCTTCGATGTGGCATACACAAGCCGCTCAGGGCGTGCCCAGTAAATGGCTCCCAGACACATCGGACAAGGTTCACAACTGCTGTAGAGTGTACAACCGTTCAACTGAAAATCATTCAGTTTCGCAGTAGCATTGCGGATTGCAGTAACTTCGGCATGTGCAGTGGGATCGTTGTTGGTGGTCACCAGATTGACGCCTGTAGCCAACACTTCGCCATCCTTCACAATGACAGCGCCGAAGGGGCCTCCCTTGCCGCTGCGTACATTCTCTGCGGCCAGATCTACTGCCATCTGCAGAAAATATCTGTCATCTTTGTTTTCCATTATTTTTGGTGGATTGTGTGTACAACTTTTTTAATTTTTTCACATCCTCCGGCAATTTCATCCTCGCTGATAATAAGAGGTGGAGCCAGTCTCATACTTTGCGGCGAAAATAAAAACCAGTCGGTCAACACGCCTTCGCGTAACAATGCATGAATGATTTTCTGATTCATTTCGAATGACTCAAACTCAGCTGCCATCAGCAATCCGGCAGATCTGAATTCCACCAGACCGGGCAAATCGGATAAAACTGAACGGAAAATTTGTTCTTTTGCTTGAACCTGCTCAAAATATTTTTCGCGCAACATGACTTTCAGTGCAGCCAGCGCTGCAGCACACGATACCGGATGTCCTCCGAATGTAGTGATGTGTCCCAGCACCGGATGATGTGTCAGGTTTTTCATCAACGACTCGCTTGCAACAAAGGCGCCGAGCGGAAATCCGCCACCCAGTGCTTTTGCCAGCACCAGAATGTCTGGAACAATTCCGAAATGTTCCATGGCAAACATTTTTCCGGTGCGTCCGAAGCCGGTCTGTACTTCGTCCAGAATAAGCAGTGTGCCGGTTTCGTTGCAACGCTTACGCAAAGCAGTAAAATAGGCAATGTCGGGAATGCGCACCCCTGCTTCGGCCTGAAATGGTTCAATGACTACGGCAGCCGTTTTTTCGGAAATGTATTTTAAATCATCGGGATTGTTGAATTCAATCAGACCGGTTCCGGGCAATAAAGGACGGAAAGCGGTTTTGTATTCTTCGCTTCCCATAATGCTGAGTGGACCGGTGGAGCTGCCATGATAGGCGTTGCGGCACGACAATAATTCGAAACGTCCGGTGCTGCGTTTGGCCAGTTTCAATGCGCCGTCGATGGCTTCGGCACCGCTGTTGACAAAATAAACGTTGTTGAGCGAAGCTGGCAGCACACTGCAAAGCAGCTCTGCAAGCTCAGTTTGAGCGCGCTGAATAAATTCGCCATACACCAGCAGATGGGTATGTCTGTTCAGTTGCTCAATCACCGCTGCATTGATTTCGGGATGGTTGTGACCAATATTGCTGACCGAAATACCGGAAATGAAATCAAGATATTCTTTGCCACCGGCAGCATACAACCTGCATCCTCTGGCCGACTCAATTTCGAGTGCCAGTGGTTCGGGAGATGTTTGTGCCACATGACGGAAAAATAATTCGCGCTGAGAATTCATCTTACAAAGATAATTGAAAAATTTTTTAGTAGTCAGCCTTCAGCTTTCAGTAGTCAGTGGTCAGTAGTCAGTGGTCAGCGAGTACTTCTATACATCAATTATTAAAAAAATGTCAATCTCTTTTCTGCATCGGTCAATATACATATTTCATGATTCAATTCGTTTGCGAGACTGTCATTACCGGGATTGGTTCATGGGAATAACATAAAAACAAAAAGAAAATCTTTGTCTTAACGATGGCTTTTTTTTGTTTTTTTCATCGATGACCTGACACTGAGAACAAATTACAAAGGGCATTAATGCTCTTACATACCTTTCAAAGATTATCTTCTCATCAATATTGCCGGTATTGTGAAAAATAACCTTTCTGTCAGGATTCGAAACAAGAAATGTCTGAAACTGAACACTCGTTATCTTTAACGAATGCAAATTTTTAAAAGTAATAATTGCATCAGCCAAACATTGTATAGTATCACTAATTGTTGAGTCCTGAATGTATATAAATCCATCAATTGTTGAATCTGACTTAAATGCGCAATAAATACTTTGTTCAAATGAGTCTGTTACCATGTCCTGATTATTAAGACAACCATGCTTGCAGCAGCCAGTTAAAACAAAAACACATATACATACAAAAACATAATAGCTTCTCATTATATTTGCTTTATTCAAGGTTTAGATGTTGTTTTTGTTTTCAAAACTATGAATAATTTCTGGTGCCTGAATAAATACCGCCAATTATTTTACACAACCGGATTATTGGTCAACCCTTCGTAAACGCGCATGACCGAATATACATACTTCATTTAAAACCATGGCTGTAATTCCTTCATCATATTCTATTCTGTGAAAAAACAAAGATCTGTCACTTTCTATTACTACAGAACTATATGAATGTTCCTTTGAAAAATATCGGATATGTATTGCGGAATTTCCAAAACCAAATTGTAAATCCGGATCTTTACAATCAAATGAAACAGTGTCATTGCGGAAACTGTGCAGATTTACACGATTGCATGTATCGAAAGTATCCGTGCTCAGCAACAACTCATTATTCATGATATGAAATGACACATGATAATGACATAAGATGGTTGTATCAATGCACTTTAAATTCGGATCATGATCATCAATCCTGAAGCGATAAGTATAATATTCCGTATTGAAATTACTTTCATGAATAACACTATCTGCAAACACTTCCAGATTGATAATGTAGTTAGCTTCACTAAAAGGAGTTTTGTAATAGCATGTATCCGATGTATATAGCTCGTGATTTCTATGCATCTGTCCATAAAGGAAGATAGAACTAAAAGTTAGTATTAATACAAGCGAAAATGCTTTTTTCATATATTAAAAGATGTTTGTTATACTGAAAACCATTACTTTTTCTCAAATCAAAGAAACCAGATTACCATTCAAAATTTTTTCCAATGAATTTCCTGTGGACCTTAATTGACCGTTTAATATTCTTATCCCTAATAACAGAGTATAGCTCGTGCAGAATTTTCAAATTTATGAAATAAACCCGATTATTCACAGTCATTAAATTACCAAACCCAAAACCAATACAAATTACTT
>CAYSCE010000112.1:0-9012 GCA_964429475.1 uncultured Bacteroidaceae bacterium
GCGATGGCTTCGGTAATGGTGAACCAGGTTGAATCGGGATTGTAATTTTTTATTTCCAGATCGGCTTCGGAAATATTAAAGGTAAGGTCGCCCGAATAAAGCCAGTTTTTTTCGGCGATTTTCCGCAATTCAGCTTTTTCGGTTTCAGTGATATTTTTGCGCAGACCGGCGCTATAGGGAAACGTCTGCGAAAAAGACCTGAAGCCGGTTATAGAAACCAGCACACCAATAATGAAAACAATTTTAATATTCATTTTGAACGAAATTTAATCAGAGTAAAAGGGACAACAGACCATTTGAAAGCAACCTCATCAGCACCGAATTTTGATAAATCCGGAGCCAGTAGATTCATCAAAAAGCAAATTCCACATGATTATTGATTTTTGATATACACGGGATGACGCTCATTGTATTTCAGCAAATAGAAATAAATCATACCACGTTTTTTCTTCGACGATTCCAGTTGCTGATACAAATCGGGATCATTATTTTTTAAAAACGCTTTGAAGTTTTTATAATTAAAATCGAAGCTTTTTCCGGTTGACCATTCAAGAATCACTTCGCGGTCCGACATGCGTGCACTGGGCATGGCGCCATAGGGATTCATCGGATCGGAAAGTCCCGAATTGGTATATATAATTTCCATACGAAAGTAATGAGTCAGTGCACCGATCACCTGAAGCCGGAAGTAGTGATTGTCGTATCCCTGATGAATAAAGACATTTCCGTTGAGGCAGTAACCCCATGGATTTTCAACGGCACAATCGTTTCGGGTGGTGGAAGAATCGGCGCAGGGGCGTGCAAGGTAGGTGGCGCCGTTCCGATGGGTTACTTCAAAGGTTCGCCAGGCAGGCAGGTTGTTTTTAAATTCGTCGAAAGAAAGATAAATACCATCAGTGAAATGAAAATCGGGGTACACCGAAGCTGAGTCATGTTGCGCGTTTACACGAATAACAACAGCGCTTAATATCAACAGTAGCCAAAATCTGCGCAATTGTTTCATTTGAATTTCGCCATAAATTTTTCAACGTCGATGATGGCACGCGTATGAAAGCCATCGCCGGCCCTGCCTTGTTCATCGTTTACCACAACGCTGAAGCGGAGCATTTTACCGTTAATTTCAAGCAGGGTGGCAGTGCATGAAATTTTCATTCCAATAGGTGTTGCTTTGGAATGCTGAATATCGACGGCAGTTCCAACAGTATTAAATCCCGGGTCGAGGTTAGCCAGCGCCAGTTCCATGCAGGTTTTTTCCATAAAGCCAATCATAGCAGGCGTAGCAAGCACATCAACCATACCCGATCCGTATGCTTTGGCCGAATCGGAGGGAGCAACGGTTTTTTCGAGCGTAAGTGTCAGTCCGGTTTGCAGGGTCATATTCAATTTTTATCAAAGTTAAAAATAATTTCCTGTTCCAGATCGGGATGCAGGCTTTGTCCAACGGGGCACGTTCGTGCGGCGAATTGAATAATCTGTTTCTGTTTTTCGGTATAGGGGAAGTCCGGAAACTGAAAATTGATTTTAATTTTAATGATGCGGCGTGGGTCGGTACCCATGGTTTTTTCGACAGTAGCTTCGGCACCATCGATTGAAAAGCCATGGGTTTGGCCGGCTAAAGCAATGACTGTGAGCATACAAGAAGCTAATGAAGTGCTAACCAGGTCGGTAGGTGAGAACCGGGCACCTTTGCCATGATTATCGGTGGGCGCATCGGTTTCAATGATCGACGAAGATTGAATATGTTCACAAATCGATCTAAATTCACCTATGTACTTTACTTTTGAGGTCATAAAAAAAATGTTTTAACATTTACAACTTATTTAACACGGACATATTGATATCCCTGTTAATTTTAACACTTGAAACTGCAAAATGTCCACAAAAATATATAAAATTCTTATTTTTATAGCATTTATTGCCATTCTGGTGATAGTGGTCGGGCAGGTTATGTGGACAACCTATTCGCGAAAAATGATCATCCGGTCGCATGAGACATTGTCAGACATAACATTAACCAAGGTTGTAAACGACTATAATGTTATGGTTAATAAGCGTCTGGCATCGGGAGCAGATGCATATTCATTCAGACACAGTGTCCGGATCATAGATAGTTTGTTTGATGCCCAGATTGCATCGCTGAGTGTTGATGCGGTGTATTCGTTTGCATTGAAGCGTGGGGATGAGGTTATCTATAAGTCGGACATGACAGTTTCTAACGAACGAATAGAAAAGACAAAGAAATGGCAAGAACTGGATTTTGACAAAAACACTCCTGCGCTTGAGATGTGTGTGATATTTCCGTCAACCGATATATTTTCATTACAGATTGGTCATCTGGAACTCTGGTGGCTGACATCCATGATTGGTTTTATAATAATAGGACTGATTATGTATCTGATGATGCGAAGTGTTCGTGTAAACAGGATTGAGACAAAGAACCGGATAAAAGTCATTAACAATATAGCGCATGAATTCAAAACACCGATTGCCAGTATCAAGCTGACCGGTGAAATGCTGATGAATGAGGAAGTGGCCCGTTTGCCCGAGCGGGTAAAGCGATATGGCGAACTGGTGCAGTTTGAAGTGAAGCGTTTGCAGCGTCAGGTCGAGCAGTTTCAGAATATTGTATTGCTGGATGAGGGACAAGTCATGCTTCGTTTTGATTATATACATATAAATAATGTGATTGTAAATCTGGTTGATCGGTATCTGTTGGTCAGAACCGATTATCAGGATCGCATTATTGTTCATGCCAATGCGAAAGCGGATATGATTTATGCCGACACAACGCATATGGAAAATGTCATTACCAATCTGATTGAAAACGCCATTAAATATGCCGGTGATAATGTTGTGATCACCATTACTACCACCGATAATGAAAAAGGCGTACACATCAGCATTGCGGACAATGGTGTTGGTATTACCAGGCATAATCAGAAATTTGTTTTCACCAGATTCTTCAGGGCTGCTCCTGGCAACAGACAGGATATTCCCGGACACGGAATCGGGCTGTATTATGTAAAGACAATTTTGCAGCAAATGGGCGCCAGCATTGAGTTATACAGTGTTCCCGGCAAAGGTGCCCGTTTCGATATTTTTTTCCCGCACGAAATTATTAACCACTAAAAACATACAACAATGGACAAGAAAAAAGGAAGAATTCTGCTGGTCGAAGACGACCGTACTCTGAGTACACTGGTTCGTGACATTCTCGAAATCAACAAGTACGAGGTTGTTCTCTGTTCCAACGGAGAAGAAGGACTGGCCACTTTTAAAGCTCAAAAATTCGATCTTATGCTGGTCGATATAATGATGCCGAAAATGGATGGTATCACCATGATTAAGGAAATCCGCCGCTACGATCAGCGCGTTCCCATCATTGTGATCAGCGCCAAGGATATGAAAGATGACAAAGTTGAAGGTTTCCGCGCAGGTGCCGACGACTATGTTGTGAAACCCTTCAGCACCGATGAGCTCTTGCTCCGTATCGATGCTATTCTGAAACGTGTACAGCGTGCACAGGAAATGCTGCTGACCACAACTACCGAAATTATTGAATTCGGAAGTTGCAAACTTGATGTAGGTGAGCAAAACCTGACGATCAAAAACAAAACCATGCACCTTACCCGTAAAGAGTGTGATCTGATTCGCTTGCTGGCTATGAAACGCAATGAGCTTCTGCTTCGCGAAGTGGCTCTGAAAGCCATCTGGGGCGATGATGATTATTTTATCGGACGAAGCATGGATGTATTCATCAGCCGCATCCGAAAATATCTGAAAGATGATCATAAAGTAGAAATCGTGAACGTTCACGGTCTCGGCTTTAAAATGATGATCAAGTAAAAAATTCCCATAATCGGAATCAAAATCCCTGTTCAGACGACGGCAACGAAATCTGACAGGGATTTTTTTGTGAATAACCTCTCGAAGGGTTTCAATCGCTTCGGGAGGTAATTCTATTTTTTTTGTAATTTCGCAAACAAAGCTATACCCATGAGTTCCATTCTGATTATTGATGATGAGCAACCGATTCGCCAGACTTTGCGCGAAATTCTGGAATATGAAAAATTCAAGGTGATGGAAGCCGAAAACGGCATCAAAGCTCTTGAACTGATCAAGTCCAATAAATTTGATGTGGTGTTATGCGACATCAAAATGCCGCAGATGGATGGATTGGAAGTGCTCGATAAAATTCAGGAGCTGAGCGATGTCCCGGTGGTCATGATTTCGGGACACGGCAACATAGACACCGCTGTTGAAGCCATTAAACGCGGAGCGTTCGATTATATTTCAAAACCACCCGATCTCAATCGCTTGCTGGTAACTGTTCGCAATGCACTCGACCGACATTCGCTTGTGACAGAAACGCGCAAGCTGAAACAAAAAATTTCGAAGGCATACGAAATCGTTGGCGAATCACCGGCCATCATGCAGATTAAGGAAATGATTGAACGCGTTGCTCCAACCGATGCGCGTGTTTTAATCACCGGCGAAAACGGAACCGGAAAAGAACTGGTGGCGCGCTGGCTTCATGAACTCAGCGCCAGAGCAGGGAATTCGTTTATCGAAGTGAACTGCGCAGCAATTCCAAGCGAGCTGATTGAAAGTCAGCTTTTCGGACATGAGAAAGGTTCATTTACTTCGGCCATTAAACAGCGCAAAGGCGATTTTGAACTGGCCAGCGGTGGTACTTTGTTTTTGGATGAAATCGGCGACATGAGTCTTTCGGCGCAGGCAAAGGTTTTGCGCGCGCTGCAGGAAAATAAAATCACCCGTGTTGGTGGCGAAAAGGAAATTCCGGTTGATGTGCGCGTGGTTGCTGCCACCAATAAAAATGTAAAAGACGAAATTTCGAGAAGCAATTTCCGCGAAGATTTATATCATCGTCTTTCGGTGATTATTATACATGTTCCACCGCTCCGCGAGCGGCTTGAGGACATTCCATTGCTGGTGGATCATTTTGCAAACGACATTGCCAACACGCAAGGAAAGCCTGCAAAAATGTTTACAGCCAAAGCCATTGACGAATTGAAAAAACTTCCGTGGACCGGCAATATCCGCGAGCTGCGCAATGTTGTTGAGCGACTTATTATTTTGTCAGGAAAAGAAATTACCGATAAGGATGTGAAGCTGTTTGCGCGGCCGCTTGCGTAGCGCTTCGCGCTACGAGTTGAAAGTTCATAAAGTCATCAAGTTCATAAAGGTGACGTGAAGACATACGGCACAACGTTTAATGCCTTACTCCTTATGCCTGGAGTTTATCCCGACGAAGGCGGGACCTTATGCCTTATTCTGACCGCCGTTATTTATTAATAATCAGCTTTTGGCTTCCAATGCCGTTTTCAGACACTACACGAATAAAATAGCATCCATCATTCAGTGCTGATGCATTAATTTCTGTATGAGCAGCAGAAATTTTTTCTGAATAAACCATACGGCCATTGATATCGAAAAGCTGCATTTGGCCTGAAGTTGCAGCATTCAGATCAATATTGAATTTTCCGTTGCAGGGTGTCGGATACACAGAAAACACATCAGCAACATTCATTTCAGCAAGTCCTGATGCGAGTGTGGTGAATTCAACAACGGTCGAATCGCCCCAGACATCATTGGCGTTTTTGCCAATGCCGATGGCATAAAAAGCGGTATTTGATTCAAGGCTGCTCCACACCCAGTTGTCGGTGCTGTAAAGCGGATAGGGACTGGTTTTGATGATGGCAATGCAGGAGTCCATACCAATAGAATCGGCGTAGGATTTACGAATCAGACCATCGTAAAAAACAGCCGTTTCTGCATTGGGTGTAACAACAACTCGTGCACTGTTGCTGGTGATATCGAAAACTTCAACAGTAACTGTTGACAGACCGGGTCCTCCGCCTGTGAGTGTTGTTGCAAGTTCGGTCTGCATTGGATAAAACACATTACCAGCATCGGCCGGCAGTGCGTAAATGGTGTATTCCGTTGAGGGTGCCATAGCTGTCCAGGTGTAGCTGGTATCAGCATAACAATGAATACCCCATTGTCTAACCAGCGAATCGACAGGAACGCCGAACATGGTGGCCCACTGCGCCATTTCAGTTGCTGTCGACATCAGAATATAATAGGAAGTGCATGTTGCATTTTTGGCAAATGATGCCTGAACTGTTGTGTTGGTAATAGTTCCGGGGGTGATTGTTACCGCCGGTGTTTGCGCCATTGTAACGATTGAAAAAATGACGCATGCAAAAAGTGTGAGAATGGTTTTCATGTTGTCTGTTTTTTTTGATTTGTTTATAGCCCCCGCTCAAATCAAACAGACTATCCGGTTTTATCGTTGTGCAAATTTAGGAAAATATTTAAAGCCGGAATGGAATATGAGGTCAGGTGTCAGAAGTTATGAGTTATGGGTTATGAGTTATGGGTTATGAGTTATGAGTTATCGTGGCGGACGACGGGATTGCGTGTTGAAGCCACTTCATAAAACTCACCATTGACTACTGGCTACTCACAACTTTATTGTATCTTTGCAGAGCGAAATCCCATCGGGGCTGTGTTGGTTTTGACAGCAGTTGTGGTGGTGAAGTAAGCATGCCGGAGGACGTCCGTATTCTCCGTAAAAACCACGGGCAACACTATAATAACAGGCAACGATAATTCGTTCGCAATGGCTGCCTAAGCGGAATGTTTAGGCCCCATTTGTCTCCCCGGAAGCGCTGACCGACCGCGTCCGGACCGAGGCACCGAAAATGCCGGGATCGCAGATTGATATGCCTTTGGTCGTCTGCTAAAAATTAAAAGGATAAGGTGCGGATAGGGCTCGTTTCTCCCCGGTTTGCACTCGAAAACCAACCAGAAACTAAGCATGTAGAAAGCTTTTCTGTCCGCTGTTTGGACGAGGGTTCGAACCCCTCCAGCTCCACTTTATACAAGTGCTGATTTATGTAAACCGCTGATTTTCTGTAAAGTCAGCGGTTTTTGTTTGTCCTGAAAGTGGATATTATATGCATAAAACAGCCTAATCCACGGGGCGAATTCGGGGACATTTTCAAGCGCCAAAATGTCCCCGATTTTGGATATAATACACAGAAATACTGACAATTGCGTTTCTCTGGACTGCTTTTCTATGCTACTTTTAACCTCAAAAAAACAAGCAATATGAAACAGCAAACTTTCAGTATTTTGTTCCTTGCCAGAAAAGCTAAAATGCATAAGAGCGGGGAAGTGCCGGTGTACGGCAGAATCACTGTAAATGGCGAACGTGCAGAGTTCGGTCTAGCAATAACTGTCCCGGAACAGGAGTGGGACTTTGAGAAAGGTTGTGCAACAGGAAACAGTAAAAAAGCCAAATCCGTGCGCGAAAGGCTTGATCTTATTAAATCAAGAGTCCGCGAACATTTTTTAGAAATGGAAAAGTATCAGGAAGAGATTACAGCTTTCAAACTGCGCGACCGCTATCTTGGCATTAACCACAGCAACCGGACGATTCTTGAAGTGTTCAGCGAGCATAATGAAAAGGTGAAAGGCCTGAAGGGCAAAGATTATGCGCCGGCAACCATCAAACGGTATGACACAACAAAAGTCCACCTGGAGCGGTTTATGAAAGCGAAATACAAACGGGATGACATGGGGCTGAATGAGATCACAGCGCAGTTTGTGAGCGACTTTGAGTATTATTTCAAAGTGGACCGGAACTGCAACAACAACACGGCTGTGAAGTACATGAAGAATTTCAAGAAGGTCATCCGGATTGCGCTGGCCAACGGCTGGATGAACCGCGACCCTTTCGCAAATGTATCGTATCATCTGGAAGAAACCGATATGGATTTTCTCACTACGGACGAGCTCGACAGATTGATTGCGTATGAATGCAAAGCCCCACGGCTGCAGCAGGTGAAGGATATTTATGTTTTCTGTTGCTTTACCGGGCTAGCGTTTATTGATGTGAAGAACCTGACAACAGATGAAATTCAGCTGGAAAACGGCCGTTACTGGATCAAGAAAAAAAGACAGAAAACTGATAACTGGTGCCATATTCCGATGCTGGATCCGGCAGTGAAAATCATGCAGAAATATAAGGGCAACTACAATTGTGTGAGCAAGGGCCTTGTACTTCCGGTATTGAGCAATCAGAAAATGAACGCCTACCTGAAAGAAATTTCCGACCTCGCCGCGATTGAAAAGAACCTGACCACGCATACAGCGCGGCACACCTTCGCCACCACAGTAACGCTGGCCAATCAGATTTCAATGGAAGTTGTTTCAAAGATGCTAGGCCACAACAGCCTGAGCATGACCCGACGTTACGCAAGGGTGGTCGATGATTTGATCAATAAGGACATGGAGAAAATATATTCGAAATATCAATCCGAGTAGGATTCCGAATGACTGAAAATGAGAGCACCCTGGTTATAGACCAAGGTGCTTTCATTTTTGCTAATAATCAGGTTTATGAAACTTTGGACAGTGTGGACTTCGTTTTCATACGCCGAAACAAATGCAATGTGATAAGGGATGTCTTATATAATTGTTTAAACAACAGTGTTTTAAGCCAATGTTTGAGCGCGGTCAAAATTTAATGGCTTTAGTTTCAATCGTTTCTTTTTCTCTTCAAGAGTCCATTTTTTTCTTTCTTTAATGATCATCTCAATATTAGACAATCTTGTAAAATATTCGTTATAGTGAGCTTTGTGATTATTGTGTTTCCGTGAATCAATTAATCCCCGAACGATTTCAATCAACTCTTTAAATATTTTAAACCACGTATCTATTTGCAAAACATCTATAGATTTAAGCCAAACCAATGCATCGGGATCATGAGACATATTGTTACAATAGAGAGGATATTCCCATTGGCCATGAGCAATTTTATTTCGGATTTGCCTTTGAGTGCTGAGAAATTCGTTTAATAAACGTTTAATTTGCCTTTTTTTATTAGGAATATCTGAACCTTGTGTTCGAAATTTGGAAAAGGCCATATCTCCGCACTTTATCCATTTATTCAGGACGCGGGCGTGAAAATGGCCGGCGTGG
>CAYSCE010000113.1:0-8964 GCA_964429475.1 uncultured Bacteroidaceae bacterium
CCACACTCACCTTAATGGTATTTGTTGTTCCGCGCAGCTGAATGGGCATGCTGGCGGTGTGAATGATGGTGTCGCCTTCGCCGACCAGATCGTGCGATTTTAAAGTCGCAATGGTGTCGCAGATGCTTTGATCGGTGCTTTTGAAGTCATCGTAGTAAAAGCCTCGCAGGCCCCATGCAAGCATGAGTGTACGTAATAATTTGCGGTCGTTGCTGAATACAAATATATTGCTGCGCGGTCTGAATGATGACATACGGACTGCAGATGAGCCTGTTGCCGTCATTACCACAATGGCTTTTGCATTCATGAATTTAGCCATTCGCGATGCCATGAAACTGATTTCGTACGGAATCGAAACTTCGTCTTCGCTTTTGGGCATGGCTCCTTTGGTATATGGGCGTGAATCGCGCTCCACATCAATGATGATCCGATGCATGGTGGCAACTGTTTCAACCGGATATTGTCCTACACTGGTTTCTCCGCTGAGCATCACTGCCGATGCGCCGTCGGTGACAGCATTGGCCACGTCGTTCACTTCGGCGCGGCTGGGCATGGTACTCGTCATCATGCTTTCCATCATTTGAGTGGCAACAATGACTGGCTTTGCGGCAGTTACGGTTTTCTGAATGATATTTTTCTGAAGTATGGGCACTTCCTGCAAAGGCATTTCAATTCCCAGGTCACCGCGTGCAATCATGATGGCATCAGCTGCTTCGATGATATCATCGATGTGTTCAATAGCCTCGGGTTTTTCAATTTTGGCAACAACACGCGCTGTTTTTCCTGAAGCTGCAATGCGTTTTTTCAACTCAATTACATCTTCTTCTTTGCGTACAAACGAAATGGCAACCCAGTCAACATCGGCATTGAGAGCAAATTCCAGATCCTTCAGATCTTTTTCGGTCAATGCGGGCAGACTCACATCGGTGCCGGGCAGATTAAAACCTTTCTTCGATTTCAATATGCCGCCGCGGATAACTTTTGCTTCGACCTCTTTCTCATTCAGCACCTGCGTGATGTGGACTTCCATTTTGCCATCGTCGAGCAGAATTTTTTCACCGGGTTTCAGATCGCGCGAAAGCAAGGGATAGCGCAGTGTGAAACGTTCTTTGGTTCCCTGAATTTCTTCGCAGGTGATGACAACCAAAGCGTCGTTTACAAGCTCAACGCCATCTTCACCCATATCGCCAACACGAAGTTTGGGCCCTTGAAGATCGGCCAGCAGTGCGACGGGGAAAAGATTTTCCTCGTTAATTTTTTTTATTTCAGCAATAATTTCTGTTGCTTTTGAATAATCAACGTGCGAAAAATTAATACGGCAAACGTTCATCCCAGCGTTGACCAGCGCGCGTAATTTTTCTGGAGTATCGCTTGCAGGGCCGATTGTGGCTATTATTTTGGTGTGATTGAGTTCAGTGTTCGTCATGTATATATTTTAAGTGTAAAGCTACAAAAAATGTCATGTTGCATTTGCATACAACATGACATTTAAGATTTCTTCAGAAAAAATTATTCCGAAACTTTGAAATCATCAATTTTCCAGGCGCTGTACGATCCGGATGTGGTTCCGGAACTGCGATAGCGGAATGCGATGTAAACAGTTTGTCCGGAATAAGCAGCCAGACTGATGTCGCCGCTGCTGGTATAGGTAGCACTATTGGCAGCTGGCAGCGTAGCAGTCAGGTTGGTCCAGGTAGCAAGCGAAGGATCACCGGTTCCGCTGTAGTTGGTCGAAATCATGATTTCAAGCGGATTGCTGAGACCACCGTCGGTGTAATTGGTCCATGACATAAAGCTGAATAACGGATTGGCAACACCGGCAAGGTTAATGGCGGGACTGATGAGATAATCATCGCAGGCAACATCGGCGCCGCTGGCAGTTACAGCCATATCGTTGTACGAAGCATTGTAATACCAGTTTTTGTTACTGGCAGCGCTGTAAATAGTCCAGCCCGGATCGGCATTGAATGGTTCATAAATAATGCTGCCGGCAGTCGGGTCATCCCAGTTCAGAATGTCGTTCAGATCGCGCAGATACAGCTGATAATCACCGTTGAAAATACTCAGAATACCGCGAACAGTACCTTTTCCATTGGGGATCAGATCGGCTGCAAAACTCGCGTAATTACTTGTACGGACAAGAATCTGGTTTCCGGTTTCATCTTCTAGTGTGCGGTTGGTGGTGCCACTGGTTTCGGAGAAGGGGAGTCCTGCATCAACAAAATGCACATTGTCGAGTTGAATCAGGGTGCTGAGATTGGTTGCCGTTAAAGTGGGAATTGTTACAACTGCGGCTGCAGGAGCGGCTCCCGGAAGGCTATCACGGAAAACGTGCTTGTCAATCAGAATATCGGGAATGCGGCCAATGGCACTGTTGTAAATGTATCCAAGCTGTACAAGTCCGCCGTAATCGCCCAGGAAAAGTCCCTGACATTCAACAAAAACGCGCTGTCCGACTTTGAAAGAGGTGTACATATCGTAGCGGTCAAGCTTCAGTTCAATACCACCTGTAGCGTCCTGAATAACGATGGTTTTGTAGAAGTTTCCGCTTTCATCGTTGGCAACAACAATACCTTCGATGATGGTGCTGGTTTCAATGCTGTCGAGAATGCCCGGATAAGTGGCTTTCAGATCGGCAATGGTGGTATTGCTGGTACCGGGATAATCGGGAATGATTACATCTGGTTGGTCAAAGTCCTCATCCACACACGAAGTGAAGACAACAGCCAGCAACGCTGTTACAAAAAAGAGCTTTTTCATATATTGTTTCATTTTTTTCAGTTAACGATTAAAAGTTGTAAGACACCATGGCCAGGAAATTCCTTCCATAAGCATAGTAATACTTCGGCGGGAATTTGCCAACATTCTGCGTATCGAAGTCGAAGCGCGATTGCTCGTAACCTCCTGTAATGAGTTCGCGGTTGTTGAGAATATTGCTTACCATGAAATTGAAAGAAAGGGTCTTTCCGTTGATTCTGAATGATTTTCCGATCGAGGCATCAATGGTATATCCCGAAGGAAGTTTTTCCTGAGCTGTGATTGTATTAATGAGCGGATCGCCAGGGCCAAGGTTGGCAATGGCAAGCTGCGTGCGGCGTTCAGGATTGAAATCCAGATAAATTTTGTCGAAATAATTGAAGTTCAGATTGAAGAACCAGTATTTCGGATGATTGTATTTGATGCCAAGTGATGATGCAATCTGCGGTGTTCCGGGTACATAAAAATATTTGCAGTAAATAAGTTCGGTAGTATCCGGTTTCGACAGGTTGTCAAACGAAATATGTGCAGTCGGGCGTGAAATATAGCGGTAGTTTCCGAAGTTCCCTGCTGCCTGCACCGTGATGGTTTTGCTGGCTTTCACATCGAGGCCGAATTCAATACCCTGATACACGCGGTTGATGCCGGTGAGGTTCATGTAAACATAGGTTTGATATTCATCGTGATAAAAACTGAGCAGATCAACTTCGTTGAAAGTATTGGTCTGATAAGCAGTTAATCGTCCTGACAGGAATTCACCCTTCTTAATGTAAGAAACATCGCCCGAGAAAACCACACTGCTTTGCAGGTTGGGGACAAAACGGTTACTGATATTGGGCGACAGGAATGAGTTTGCGGTGGTTGGCGCATAACTCATCAATGCTGTATTAATTGTGAAATAATGTTTGCCCGAATGTTTGTACGTAACACCGGCTTTTACTCCACCATCTATAAATGTTTTGCTTTCCGATTTTCCAAGTGAATTATCGGGATAGCGTCCGTTGCGGTACAAGCCATCACGATACATCTGTGTGCCGCTTGCAAAGCCGGCTACGTAAAAATCGGCCTTGGAATAGTAGAAGCGGCCCATGCCCCATAACTTGGCTGTATTGGTGTGTAATTTATAGTTGTAGCCAAATTCATCTCCTTCATGAATTATGCGGTCTGGATTGTCCAGATCATTCTGCAACATACCGGTATTGCCCGGAAAATCACGTTCAGCAAACTGGTCAATGTCCTTCCAGTACTCGCCGCCCAGCAGATCGGTCAGCTCTTTGAAATAGCGTGTAGTCTGGAAATTGGCTTCTACACCGGCACTGATCTGCATTTTTTCACTGGCATTGAATAATAAATATGAATTCAATGCTTCGCGGGTTTCGTCTTTGCGGGCTTCTTCAATAATGTAGTTGGCCTGTGCTCCAGACATGTTGGCGAGGTAATTTACCTGATACAACTCATCCCAGTTGATCTGACGTGCTTCAACATTATTGAGCCAATACTGCGTTGTGAGCTCGGCAATATTCGGATCGAGCTGATAACTCGGCAGATAGCGGTAATAGTCAGGACGCGGATCAGGCGCACCATACCAGTTGAGTCGTGTTGTTCCGAAACGACCTTTTGAGAAACCTGCCGATGTGTATAATTTGGTTTTATCACTGATTTTAAAAGTGTGATTCATAATAGCATAAGGCTGATGCACTTTGCGTACGCGGGCATTGCGTTCTTCGCCGTTTTGCAGTCCCCAGTTCGGATTGTAGTACACATCACCGGCCAGGTCATAGGCTTCCTGCGTCGATGCGGCCTGCATCGCTCTGCGGAAAGGAGATCCGAAAACGGTAAGACCTAACATGTGGCGTTCATTGATTTTGCGTTCTACCGAACCAAAATATGCCCATGCATCGTACCAGGTGCCGGGAACATAGCCATTCAATGCCCAGCGGTGCGAACCCGAAAAGGCAAAGGCCCAACCGTTGGTTTGCATGCCGGTGGCATAGGTGTACATAAGCCGGTTGTTGTACGAGCGGTTGGCCATGCCATAACTGAGCTGATTTTGTTTTTGAATCTGCGAAGCAGTAGCCTGAATATTGGATGTTCCACCAATACCGCCAAATGAAAACGGGCCAGGTACCAATCCGTCGTACGATTCGCGATAGCGAACAACGCGGTTCAGCCCGCCGTAATCGGAATAAGACTGAAAGCCTGTTTCCACATCATTCATCGGAAAACCGTTCAGATAGGTTTGCTCCGAACTGGATTCGTATCCGCGCGATCTGAAGCGCATTGGTCCCCAGCTGAATGATGCAAAGTTTTCGAATACATCGCTACCGGAATGTAGCAAGCTGTTGACGCTTTGTCCAGAGCTGTTCTGGTCAAATTCGCTGTCGTCGAGCTGGATTTCGGAAACACCACCGCCATCTTCGCCCAGTTTACGGGTCAGTGTAATGTATACATTTACAGGTGCAGAATTGATGGTGACTGTTTCGGTGTACATTTGAAACAGGTCAGCTTCTACAGTGACACTATAGGTGCCGTTGGGTAATGTTATGGTAAAATTTCCGGCCACATCGGTTTTAATAACCTGATTGTTGACCTTCACTGTCGCATCCGGAACCCCCTCCAGTGTGATTTTGTCTTTTACCGAACCGCTTAAAGTCGCTTCCTGAGCCATCATAAATGCCGGAAGAAACAAAAGCATTAAATAGTTTATTAATCTCATACGGAAAAGTTTAGCCAACAAATGTACGGAAAAAATCGACGCTATTTAAATGACGTTGATATCATAAGCCGATTAAAACATTAAATCGGTTTTAATTGAGACGGAAACAAACTTTTATCAGACAGGCCCGACAGGAATCAATATGTATGCACACTGTTTTGGGCAGAAGGCAGGTACTGTATTCCCATCCAGCAGATCATCATAAAAACAAAGGCCAGCGACATCATCCATGCAGCTGTTTTTTCGCGGTGCGGATGACGGTGCCGAATGTGAATGTACATCAGGTAAGTCATCCAGGTGATGAAGGCCCAGGTTTCTTTGGGGTCCCAGGTCCAGTAATGTCCCCAGGCCGTTTTGGCCCACATGGCTCCAAATACCAGTCCCAGCGTAAGAAAGGCAAAACCCAGATAGATCATGTTGTCGGCATCATGCAGATTCACTTTTATGTCTTTTTTAATCCAGGGTTTGATGATGATCAACACTGCTACCAATGCGGCAACTCCAAGCAGTGCATAGCCGAGAATATACACAATTACATGCGGAACAAACCATACACTTTGCAGGGCGGGCATCAGCGTTTGATCAAGTGCGGCGGGCTTCAGCAAATCGATAATCAGAAAAACACCGGCCATCAGATTTGAATACATAAACAACCATACATATTTCCAACGGAACCAGAATGCCACACTCAACAACGCCAGGAAAAAGCCGTACCAGAGACGTGTTTCGCCCAATGTACGTAGCGGTGGCCGCTCAAGTGCTATCCAAAGCGCGGCAATATAAAAGGTGAGAATCATAACGGCCAGAACTGAAATAAAAACGGCCGGGGTCCGCATTTTTTTCATAGCCATAAGTCCGGCTGAAATAAGAAGCAAAGCCACAGAGGCAATTCCAATAATATTAAAATTCAGCTCTGTCATGATTGTTTTTTTCGTGTGCCAACACCGTTAATAAACATACATACAGCACCGCCGATCAGTAAAACCAGACCGCTGTAAATGGCTGGCAGCCATGGATCGCGCACCAGCTCAAAAATACTGATGTCGCTGTATTTTCCCATCGTTTCATCGTAACCATACTGATATATTTTCCAGCCATCAACGGTGATAGGCTGATTCACAACCACAGATGTACTAACTTCCGAACCTTGTTCGGTATATACCGTAATGTCGGATTTAAAAAGTCTGGGTTTGGGTGGTTTCATCACCAGCTCATACGATTCACTCAGTTTAAGTAAAGATGGTTCCTGAAGCGGAGATGCAGTACTAATCCATCCCTTATTTGAACTCTTGTTTTCTGCCGAAACTTCAACAAAAGCCGCTTGTACGGCTCCGGGTGCAGCAACTTCACGGTAAGTTTCACCCATTTTATAGGCACTGGATGAAACCTGAGAAATATGAAATGAAAATTCTTTCCATTCATAAACCGAGTCTTTGCTGTCGAGCGAAAAAGATGGTTTTTTCAATAATATATTCTGTTCATTATCCCAGATTCCGGCCTGCGGTGGATAAAAATCAATGGTAAAATCGTGGAGGGCAATGGCAACCGGCAGTTCATGTGTATTGCCATATTCATCTTCTCCAATCCACTGAATATTTCCTTTTTGCACCTGCAAGGTATATCGTTGCGTATCGCCGGCGCCAAACGATGCAGCAGCCAGTACAAGCCATATTCCAAGATGGTTGAGTAAAAAACCGATGTTACGCCTGCGCAGCGAAAACCTTCGGATGGTTGTCAATCCCAGTGTAGTAAGAATATATACCTGTGCAAACAAATACATCCAGCTGAATTTGATGTTGGCAAAAAGCGCATCAGCAGGTGCATGTACATCCTGGTGGATAAAACCCATCAGTAACGAAAGCATTGTAAACAGCGCTATCGCAGAAATAGCAGCCGGAACCGATGATAACCAATGTATGATTGGGTTTTTTGAAGCAAAACGTTGTATGAAAAACAGTACGATCACAAAGCTAAGCAGCAATATAACATTCCGCGGCCACGAAGGCAGCGGGATTACGATGCCCGAAATAAACTGAATTCCTGTGCCTGCAAGGAATAATCCAATTGCAATGGCAAAGCTTTCACCATAACCCCAGGGAAAAGACCAGATCGTTTTTTTTGTTGACATTCAGCTTTTATTCAGCATTGAGATATTTCACATTGTATTTTTTTTCGCGCTCTGTTGCTTTTCTCAACCAGGATGGAACGGTGTTTTTCAGAAATTCATTTTTATCTTTCTGCAGCGAAGCAAGGTCAATTCCAATGAGTTTCTGCGCTTTTGCTTTGGTTGAAATATCGGGATATGGAATACCATTTTTTACACCCAGCGAGAGTAGTACTTTTTGTAGTTGCATGCGTGCTTCGCGCGCTTTATCCAACCCATGCGTAATAATGCGGGCTACTTCAACCGGCGAGTGAAATGAGCTTCCATGGCTGGCTGCAACAAAATCCCAACGCCATTGCGACTGACGGATTAATTTGAGAATAGGTTTCATTTGTGTTTCATTGGCCCCATTATCCCAGGCTGCCTTGGCTTCGAAATGCGCCCACACCAGCTGAATTTCGAGCTGATCGCGGATTTCCTTGATTTTATCCTGTCGCGAATAAACGTCGTAAATCAGCTCAGCAGTTTCTTCGCGGTGACATACCTGACACGAAGCCGAAATATTATTCAACGGACTTTGTACGTGATGATTTGAGAATTTCTGACCGCCTTCATTGATATAGGGCATATGGCAGTCGGCACAGGCAACGCCTCGTTTGTAATGAACACCGGTCATAAAAATTTCATAGTCGGGATGCTGTGCTTTCAGCATGGGAGCGCGAGAAACGCCATGCACCCAATCCGTAAATTCTATACTGTCATAATAACTCTCAATTTCTTCAACCGAAGTTCCGTTCTTCCAGGGGAAAGTAAGATATGCAACACCGTCGTATTTCTTTTTATCGAAATAATATTCCACATGGCACTGGGCACAAACCATGGTGCGCATTTCCTGATGACTGGATTTATTCACATCTGTTCCCAGCAACGATTTTGCTTCAACAAGGGCGGGTCGTGTAATGAATAAATTCACTGTTTTTGGATCATGACAATCGAGACAGCCAATCGGGTTGACGATTTCGCTGCCCAGCATTTCCCATGTGCCTGTATAAAATTCCTTAACGCCTTTTTGTTTCATAACCCGCACCACATCGGGGCTTTTACATGTCCAGCAAGTGTTTGGCTGCGGGCTGGGAGATCCTTCTTTCGGGGCTCCGGTGCGCAAAGTAGTGCGGATGTCATCGATGGCATAATAGTGACCTCGCGCCTGTTTGAAATCTTTCGAAAAAGCATAGCCTGCAAATAAAATAACAATGCGTGGGTCTTCTTCCAGAATATCGCGGGTAGCAGATCCGCCATGTTTGCTGCGGAAATTGGTATCTGCCGTTTCAAGCCAGCTGGCATATTCGCGCGGAAAATTCTTACCCCAGATTTCATTTCGGGGTTC
>CAYSCE010000114.1:0-8964 GCA_964429475.1 uncultured Bacteroidaceae bacterium
AAATTACTGACCCTCAGTTGATTTCGACACCGAGTGGAATTGCTCCTTACCTGGTAAATCCTTCATTGACCAAACCGACCTCGGCTGCTTTTAAAGATTATGATCCGCAGGTAACTTATATGCCTCGTATCTCTTTCTCATTCCCGATTTCGGATGAAGCTTTGTTCTTTGCTCACTATGATGTGACTTCAAAGCGACCGACCGACGGATTGCGTCTTGACCCGACATCATATTACTTTATTCAGGCCAACGCCAACTCATTCATCAGCAATCCTGCTCTGAAACCTGAAAAAACCGTTGACTATGAATTAGGATTCCAGCAGTTGCTCAATGTTAAGTCATCACTGAAATTCTCGGCATACTACCGCGAAATGCGCGACCTCGTTCAGGCCTATCGTTTTTATGGTGGATATCCGATTGACTATTATTCATATAATAATATTGACTTTGGAACCGTAAAAGGTTTAACCATTGCGTATGACCTTCGCCGCAGTGCCAATGTTTGGCTGAAAGCCAGCTACACCTTGCAGTTTGCCGATGGTACCGGATCTTCATCAAGTTCAGGAGTTAATCTTGTACGTACCGGCCAGCCGAACCTCCGTACATTGAACCCGCTTGATTTCGACCGTCGTCATGCTTTCACCCTTGTACTTGACTATCGTTTTGGCGAAGGCAAAAACTACAACGGACCGAAAATCACCAAAAAACTTGGTGATGACAAAGTTAAAGTTACTCCGCTGCTTCAGAATACCGGTGTTAACTTCACCTTTACCGGTGGATCGGGAACTCCATACAGTAAAACTGCCAACATTGTTTCCGCATTGTTTGGTGGTGGTGCAACCCAGCTGCAGGGTATGATTAATGGTAGCCGTTTGCCGTGGTCATTCCGTATTGATTCACGTATCGACCGCGACATTATGCTTACCCTTGGAAAGAAAGACGTTAATCTGAACGTATATTTCGAAATCCTGAACATCCTGAACAGCAAAAACATTCTGAGTGTATACAGCTCAACCGGTAATGCCGATGACGATGGTTATCTGGCAGCTGCTGAATACCAGGCTGGTATTGCTGCACAGGTGAATGAAGAAACATTCCGTACACTGTATTCCATCATGTGCAACAGTCCTTATAATTACAGTCTGCCGCGCAGAATCAGATTCGGAGTTATTTTCGGTTTCTAAACAAGAAAAAACAGTAATATGAAAAAGAATATAATTGCATCGTTGTTATTTATCGGACTTGTGGGTCTGGCGATGGGATCCTACGCCAGAAAGGTTCCGGTAACAAATGACCGTTCTTCGCAGCAGCGAGGTGCTGAGGTGAAACTGAAAGCATCGACTGCCGGCTGTTTGCCTGGAGCGGTAAGTACTGAATTAAAAATCAATAATGTCCGGGCCAGGATCAACTCGGGCGGTGATATGTGGTGGGATCTTGCTTCGGTTTCCGAATATGAGGTTCCTTACGGATCAAAGAAGACATCCATGTATGCAGGTGCATTGTGGATTGGTGGCACTGATGTTAACGGACAGCTTAAACTGGCTGCTCACCGTTATCGTCAGGTTGGTAATGACTTTTACCCCGGCCCTCTGACCATCGATGGTACTGCAGCAGTAAGCGCTGAGACCTGTATCAAGTACGACAGAATGAACGTGATTTATCGTGCCGATGTTGATGAGTTTCTGGCTGCCAATGCTTCTCCGGCCGATTATCCGAACTATGCTATTCCGGCCTATTTCTTCACATACCCGGCTCATGGTGACCAAACTTTGGGACAGTCATTCTATCTGGCTCCGTTTTTTGATGCTGACTACAGTGGTGACTATGATCCGACGCTGGGTGACTACCCGTACTATGATATTGACAATAGCCTTTGCCATAGCGCTGCACCCACACTCGAAACCGAAAATGGTATTGTTACCGGTGGTATCCTGGCCGACCAGGTGCTGAAGGGTGACCAAACCATCTGGTGGGTGTTCAATGACAAAGGAAATGTTCACACGGAATCGTCAGGTAACTCCATTGGTCTTGAAATCCGCGCTCAGGCTTTTGCTTTCTCGACCAATGATGAGATCAACAATATGACTTTCTATTCATTCGAAATCATCAACCGTTCAACCTATACCTTACAGGAAACCTATATGTCATTGTGGACTGACCCGGATCTGGGATATTCACATGATGATTATGTTGGTTGTGATGTTCTCCGTGGTCTTGGTTATTGCTATAATGGTGACTCATATGATGAAGACGGAAATGGTGCTTTTGGTTATGGCGATCAGCCACCGGCAGTTGGTATTGACTTTTTCCAGGGACCATATATGGATCCTGATGGAATTGATAACCCTGCTTTCAAACAATATACAGATTCAACAGGAGCAACTGTTACCGTTAACTGTAACGAAGCAGTAAACGGTGTGAACTTCGGAAACGGCATTATTGATGACGAACGATATGGTATGCGCCGTTTTGTATATCACAACAATACAGGTACTGTTCCCTGGTACATGACTGACCCGGAAATTGCCATTGAATATTACAACTTCCTCCGTGGATTCTGGAAAGACAATACCCGTATGTTGTATGGTGGTAATGCTCACTTCTCATCTGGTGCTTATGGTCCGGTTTGTGACTTTATGTTCCCAGATGAAACTGACCCATGTGATTGGGGTACAGGTGGAATTCCTCCTGCAGGAGCCCGCAAATGGACTGAAGAAACTGCAGGTAACCAGCCTTATGACCGTCGTTTTATGCAGTCAGCCGGTCCTTTCACATTGAAACCCGGTGCTCTTAACTATATTACTGTTGGTATTCCCTGGGCACGTGCCACCTCTGGAGGCCCATTTGCTTCTGTTGAACTCCTGCGTCGTACCGACGACAAATGTCAGCGTTTGTTTGACAACTGCTTTAAAGTAGTTGATGGTCCTGATGCTCCGGATGTAACCATCCAGGAACTTGACAAAGAGATCATTCTTTATATTACCAATAGTGCTTCGAGCAACAACTATCTGGAACAGTACGAAGAAGGTGATCCTTCCATTGTTTCTCCGGAAGGACAGCATTACGATTCTTTGTATCGTTTCGAAGGATATCAGGTATATCAGCTGAAAGACAATTCAGTATCTGCCACTGATGTATACGATGCTGATAAAGCCCGTTTGATTGCTCAGTGTGATGTTGAAAATGACGTTACCAGACTTATTAATTTCTATTACTCTGAAGATCTGGGTGCTGTAGTACCCCGTGAAGAAGTAAACGGAGCCAATGAAGGAATTGTACATTCATTCCGCGTACTGGAAGATCAGTTTGCCACTGGAGACAAACGCCTGGTGAACAATAAGAAGTACTACTTTATGGTCATTGCATATGCATACAATGAATATGAAAAATACACACAAAATCCTGATAATCAGCAGCCTGGTGTAGCTTCGTTGTATGGACAGCAGAAACCTTATCTGGCAGGACGTAAGAATATAGATGTATACCCTGGTATTCCTCATATTCCGGATCCGGAAAATTATGGAACCAGTCCGAATGCCGATTATGGCGATGGCCCGAAAATTACCCGTATCGAAGGTCAGGGCAATGGTGGATTAGTTCTTGAAATGACAAAAGAAAGCCGTGACGCTGCTTTTGCCAACAATATCAATCTGACTCCGACCTATGAAAATAATTTCGGTCCGATTCAGGTACAGGTTATTGACCCGCTGAACGTGAAAGAAGCTGAGTATGTTCTCCGTTTCGACACCAACAGCACCATTGCCGATTCAATGCAGTATGCAACCTGGATTCTTGAAGAGTATGACATGGAAGGAAACTTTGTTGATTCTTACAAGTCTGATCATGCTATTTCATCGAAATTTGAACAGATCTTCATTGACCTTGGGATTTCGATCACCATGGTTCAGGGCAAATCTCCGGGGGACCAGACACACCCGACCAACGGATTCCTTGAAGCAGAGATTATTTACTCAGATCCTACCCGCATGTGGTTAAGTGGAGTTCCCGATGTTGACGGACCAACTGTTTACAACTGGATTCGTTCCGGAACCACTGATTCTGAAGATGGAAATTATTCTGACTTTATTTATGGTGGTTCATATATTGATGCCGGCCAGTATTATGAAAAACTGCTTGGTGGCACCTGGGCACCATACCGTTTGACGTCTTTTATTGCCGAGAATCCGGCATTACAATCAGTCAATGCATTCCTCCTTACCTCTAACAAAATGGCAAATCTTGCCAGTGTTGATATAGTTCTCACTCCTGATAAGAGTAAATGGACCCGTTGTCCTGTTCTTGAAACCTGCGAAGACAAGTTACTGTCAGAGGGTGGAGCAGAAAAGCTTGGTCTGCGTGCTCACGCATCAGTTGATAAGAATGGAAATACCGGAACAGCCGAAGCTACCTATGATGGCAGAGCCACAGGTATGGGTTGGTTCCCGGGATATGCCATCAATATTGAAACCGGTGAGCGACTGAACATTGCTTTTGGTGAAGACAGCTGGCTGATTGGCGAAAATGGCCGCGATATGTTGTTCAATCCAACATCATCATTTGAAGCACTTAACCAGACTTTATTCGGTGGAAAACACTTTGTGTATATTTTTGGTCACAACGGTGACGGTTTGAATGATTGCCCGGCTTATGACGGCGGCGCTTGGTTGTATGATAAGATCAACACGTATACCCCGACCTCATTGAAGTATGCTTTCCAATCGGCTATGTGGACATCAATCCCGACATCTGTTCCGAACGAAGAGTGGCTGAGTAATGAGGCGCGCATCCGTATCCGTGTTTCGAAACCATATGCTGACAATTATTCATCTTATGGCAGTACAACACCGCAGAATAAGAACTATCCGATGTATAGCTTCAGCACCTCTGATATTGCCACAAAGAAAAATGATGTTGAAACTGCAAAATCAGCACTCGATCTGATCAATGTTGTACCGAATCCATACTACGCAACCAGCGGATATGAAGAAAGCCAGCTGGACAACAAAGTGAAGATTACCAACCTGCCCACCAAGTGTACAGTCAGTATATTCACCGTCGATGGTACTCTTATCCGTAAGTTTACCCGCGATGACCCGAATTCAACCTATATCGACTGGGATCTCAAAAATTCAGCAGATATTCCGATTTCCGGTGGTTTATACCTGATTCATGTTGATGCGCCGGGAGTTGGTGAAAGAACCATCAAATGGTTTGGCTCATTACGTCCGATTGACCTGAATTCATTCTAATGTTAACTACTAAAGAGAGAAAAGCAATGAAAAACACAGTAAAATATCTGTTTGCAATAACACTCCTGGTGGCATTGACAATTCCGGTCAATTCAGCTTTCGCGGGTAACGAAGACCGCGCCGGTGAAGCAGGAGCAAGTGAATTATTAATCATGCCCTATGCCCGCAGTTCGGGCTGGGGCATGTCAAACACCTCATGTATCCGTGGTTTGGAAAGTATGTATCTGAATGTTGCTGGTACAGCCTTTACACAAAACACCGAAGTGATGTTTGCTCATTCCGAATGGCTTAAAGGTTCTGGTATTTCTATCAACTCCTTTGGTCTGACACAGAAAGTCGGCGAAACCGGCGTTATCGGTCTTGGCGTTATGACTATGAATTTTGGTGATATTGACATTACCACAGTTGACTTACCCGAAGGTGGTATCGGAACATTTTCACCATCCTTTATGAACATAGGTCTGTCTTATGCCAAATCGTTTTCTAACAGTATCTATGGTGGTATAGCTCTGAAAGTGATTTCGGAATCCATTTCCGACAACCGTGCTCAGGGTGTAGCCATTGATGCTGGTATTCAGTATCTGACCGGTGACAACGATAACATCCATTTTGGTATTGCACTGCGCAACATCGGACCAACAATGAAATTCACCGGTGACGGTTTGTCTTTCCGCGGCAACATGAATAACTCTGACGTACTGATGACTGTTGAACAACGTTCGGTTTCTTTCCAGTTACCGGCTCTGCTGAACATTGGTGCAGCTTATGATTTCATTCTGAGTCCTGCTCACACCATCACACTTGCTGGTAGTTTTACTTCAAATTCATTCGGAAAAGACATTTATTCCGGTGGTCTTGAGTATAACTTCAATAACTACCTGATGCTTCGTGGTGGTTTGAACTACGAAAAAGGCATGTTCTCATCTACCGAACGTACTTCAGCTTATACAGGCCCGACGGCAGGTATTTCAATCCAGGTTCCGCTGAACAAGGACAAAGGTTCAACCTTCTCGCTGGATTATTCCTATCGTACCACCAATCCGTTCCAGGGAACACACTGTATCGGAGCCAGAATTAATCTGTAGAACAGAACCGGTTTAAAGTATTTTTGTACATTTGTCGAGCAAGAGGGCCTGTAAAGGGTCTTCTTGTTCGTTTTATACAACCTAAGATAAAAGTTATGGCAAAGCTAACGTACCTGACTAAAGAAGGGCTTGAAAAGCTGAAAGGCGAAATGGATCAACTGATCAATGTTGAGCGTCCGAAAATTTCGAGACAGATTGCCGAAGCACGCGATAAAGGCGATTTGTCGGAAAACGCTGAATATGATGCGGCCAAAGATGCGCAGGGAATGCTGGAACTTAAGATTTCGCAGCTACAGGAAATCATCAGCAACAGTCGCGTCATTGATGAGTCGAAACTTGATAATTCGAAGGTGCGCATTCTGACCACCGTTACTATAGAAAACACAAAGACCAAGCAGAAAATGACCTATATGCTGGTTCCGGATCAGGAAGCTGACCTGAAACAGGGCAAACTTTCCGTAAACAGCCCGATCTCGCAGGCGTTGCTTGGTAAAAAAGTGGGTGACAGTGCCGAAGTAAAAGCTCCGGCTGGTATTATTTCAGTCAAAATACTTGATATTAAATAGGTATGGCAACTATTTTTTCAAAGATCATCAGTCGCGAAATTCCTGCACAGATTGTTGCTGAAAACGATGAATATATCGCATTTCTCGACATCAATCCATTGGCAAAAGGTCACACCCTGGTTGTGCCAAAAGTGGAGACTGATTATATTTTTGGCTTGCAGCCCGAAACGCTGTCAGGGCTTATGTTGTTTGCCCAGCGCGTCGCAAAAGCCATCGATGCCTGTGCATATGCCAAAAGGGTTGGCGTTGCTGTTATCGGCCTGGAAGTGCCTCATGCACACATTCATCTGGTGCCCATCAATGGCTTACATGATATTGAATTTTCGAAAGAGAAACTCAAGCTGAGTGCGGAAGAGCTTAGCGCTGTTGCTGATCAGATCCGCAGTAATTTTATCTGATCACTTTTTCCGGATTCTCGCGCATAAACTGATCCCAGGAGGACTTGCTTTTTTTAGCACCGACTCCCGGGGTCACTTTTTTTATTTTGTTTAATGTATACGAAATGGCTATGGCCGCTGCGTCGGTTGCATCGGCGTTGAGGCTGCTGATATCAATATCGGCAATACGTGCCACCATGGCAGCCACCTGTTCTTTCGAGGCAGAGCCTTTGCCGGTGACCGCTTGCTTGACGCGTCTGGGCGTAATTTCCACAATCTCGATTTTGTGTTGCATGGCAATGCTCATGACGGCTCCCTGTGCGCGTCCAAGCTTAAGCATTGACTGAACATTTTTCCCAAAGAAAGGCTCTTCGATGGCCAGAACAGTCGGTTTGTGTTCGCTCAGAAGCTGAGTCATGAAATCGACAATACCCTGGAGTTTTTCAAGATGACTTTCGCATTTTGTGAGGCGCAGACAACCAATTTTTAAAATATCATACTGCCGGCCATCGTAGCGGAGCAGGCAGTATCCCATGATGTTCGTGCCGGGGTCAATTCCAAGTATCAGTTGTCCTGAATTCATATTCAAAAGTAGCACAAAAATCAAAACGCTCCGAATGATTCCTTACTTTTGCGTTGCGCAATCGATGAAAAAGAATGTATTGAACATATTGTTGTCGGTACTTGTTTCGCTGGCGGTACTGTTTCTCATCTGGATTAAAATCCGCGATCGGGTGGCAGACATTGATTTTGGCGTGGCCGGCACTTTGTTGTTTGGCTCTATTCAAACACTTTCAATGCTGCTGCTGGTTTTTTTGCTAATGCCGGTAAATCTGTTGTGCGAAGCATTGAAATGGAAAACCGTTTGTCAGCCGCTTTATCCTGTTTCGCTTGGGCGGGCTTATTCCGGTATTCTGTCGGGCATTACCGCCGGGTTGTTGTTGCCAAACAGGGTGGGTGAGTTTGCCGGAAAAGCATTGGTGCTGCCATTAAACATATTCTGGAAAGCCTCGGCGTTGGCTGTTTTCACATCGATGACACAGCTGTTGGTGACTTTATTGTTTGGATTCAGTGCGTTTTTTTATTGGGGCAATGACCTTGCGTATTTTTTAGATATTAGCTGGATCGGTCTTCCTTGGCTGATTGCAGGATTGTCAATGCTTGTTTTGTTGGGCATCTTTTTTTCAGTACACAAATTGGGCAATCTGTTCATCAGGTGGCCACGGATTTATAAAATTATGATGGTTTTCGACGACATACATTTTGCAATGAAAATACAATTACTGTCATTAAGCATCCTGCGCTACTTTGTTTTTGCATCGCAGAATTTGTTACTGCTCTTTGCATTTGATGTTCAGGTACCTCTGGCGGATGCGTTTTTTCTGATCACCCTGATGTATTTTATCATGACAGCCTTGCCAACCATAGTGCTGACGGATCTTCCGGTGCGGGGTTCGGTTATGTTACTTCTGTTTATATCATGGTTCAACTGGCAGCAATTGCCGGTTCCGGCTCATCTGGAAGTACAAATTGTTTTGGTTTCGCTTATAGTATGGTTGTTTAATCTGGTATTGCCGGCTTTTCCGGGCTTGTATTTTTTCAATAAATATTCATTGCTCAGAAAGGAGGAAAAGTGACGTTAATACTGATTTGTACGGCTTTGATTGCTCTGTATGCCTTTGTTGAG
>CAYSCE010000115.1:0-8961 GCA_964429475.1 uncultured Bacteroidaceae bacterium
AGCCAACAAAATCGCCATCGTCGTTAAGCACCTCTGGAAATTCAAAACGCCATTCGAAGGCGTTGTCGTAAATGCGGTTACTTTTAATTTCTTCGAGTTCTTTTTCAATCGATGAAATTTCGTTTGTCAGCTTTTCTACTTTTTTGTTCCAGTCTGCTTTTTCTTTGGCACTGCGGTCGAACATGGTGACTTCGGATGTGAGCGATACCAGCTCGCCTTTCAGCAAATTCAATTGTTTCAGACGTTTGTCGTTGATGGCAACTTCGCTTTCAAAGTCGCTTTTGATCTGATTGATCAGCTTCTCCATTTCGCGCTTGATCTCTTTGCTTGAGGCCTCACGATACGATTGGATTGCTGACCGGTACGAGTCAATATTCCACTTGCTTTTTTTCAGTGCCTGCTTAATATCTGCATCCAGTGCGTAGCGGCTGATGAGCGAGTTGCCGCATTTGATGTTGATATCTATGTTTGGCAATGTCTCTAATTCTGTCAACCCTGCGAATGACCCTTCGACTCCGCTCAGGGTGACATTCTTCGGGTTGCCAGAGCTTTTGTAGTAGGCGTTTTTAAGCAATTCGATCCAAAGGCGCAGGCGGCATATTTTTACTGAGTTCGGATTGATGTCAACACCAAACAAACAATTTTCAATCAGCGTTTGCTTTTCATGAAACAAGGCTTCCTGCACGCGCTGGCTTTCTTTGTTGCCGGGCTTGTATTCGAATATTTCACCGTCTTCGTCGGTCAGGATGAGTTCGTCGTTTTCAATTTCGACATTGTAATTCCTAAGTCTACGCCCTTCACGGTCGCAAAGGATACTCAGGTAGCTCTTGACCGAAATAAGCTCGTTTAGTGCAGAAACAAGAAAATGTCCGGAACCTACAGCCGGATCGCATATTTTAATACTATTTACAATTTGATTGGCTTCAACAATATTTATGGTTTCTAATTTATTATCCAACTCAATCAAATTTTGGCAATTCCACTCTTTGATTTCATTGAATTTCTGAATCACAGCTCTGCGGATGGTTTCATGACACATATACATTGTGATAAATCCGGGTGTAAAGAATGAGCCGTCGCGATAACCGTTGATTTTTTCGAATATCAACCCCAGAACCGAAGCATTGATCAGGTTTTTGTTGTCTTCCTGAATTTCGCCCGACCCATCGCTGCTGAAATCATAAGCGTCGAGAAATTCAAATAAATATTCAAGTGAGCTTACATCCTTTGCTTTGGAATATTTGTCGCTGCGTCTCAGTACTGAGTTTGCAATCAGTGGCAACATTTCTTCGTCGCTCAGGTTGCTGATAAAAATCGATTGCTGCTCTATTTCGGATTGTTCAAACAAGGAACTATTCAAATATGGAACCTTCGCAAAACGTGCTTTAACTCTTGCATTGCGCTCATCGGGCAATTTGGCGAGCACACTGAAAAATAACTGATTCAGTTCATCGAAGCTGCTGATTTTATGAATGCTCATAAACCTGAATTCAGGATTGCCTTTGTGATAAGACAATAACTGAGCTTCGAGCAGTTTCAGAAACAATATCCGGTTGATCCATGTGATGCAGAGTTCAAGCCCGAGATTGAAATACCGTTCTTCGCTGGTTTCTCCAAAACGCGATGGATTTGGAATAACACTGAATTTGTCAAGATTATCAATTTGCGAAATGGCGTTTTCGAGCAGTGAACCTGCATTGCGCTCCTGTTCCTTTTTTCGGGTAATGATTTTTTTGCTTCCATCTTTTATTTCGGTCAACCCGATGATGTGAAGCAATTCGTTATAAAACGCCTTGTTCAGACTGTTGCTGTCGTTCGAGAATTGTTTTTTGAGCAAATGCTCCGGCGAAAATATTTTCTGTAGTGCAATCAGTTTGTTGTCGTCTGTAATTTCGGAGTTTCGCAGCGGCTTTTCATACTCCGAAATATCGAAATGTGTGAAAACGATATTTTCTTTTACGGCCTCAATAGCGGGTTGTGCAACTTCCTTGTAGAAAAATTCTGTTTTGTTTCCTCCCAGACGTCCAGCTTCAAAGTCATTGAAAAGTTGCACCAGCTTTTTATCCTGGGCAAACAACTTTTCGAAAAGTTGTGCGTCGAAAATATACCATTCGAAAATATCTGTTGCAATGAGATACTTCAGTTCCAGATTATTCAGTGTAATGCGTTCTCTCAGATAATACAACACCAGCTCCTGCATAGCCTTGGCGTTTACATTGCCTGGCCGGAGCATTTCGCTTTTATTTCCGGGCTTTTTGGTTTCAACAATAACGCCGACCGGACTTTTGGCATCTTTCCCATTGTGAATCACCAGATCGTTGTACCCTTTGGTGTTTATGAAGTGCTTGCCGGAATAATAGGTTGAGTCAAGAAATTTATTCAGTAACGTTTTGTGAAACTCTTCAGATTCCGAGTCGTTGCAGTCATCGAGTAGCTGAACCAGACTGTTTTTGAACAGGGTAATATCGCTGCGAAGCGGTTTCATTTTCAGAAACGCCTTATTCAAAGCTTTGCGGGGTGTAAGTATATTTTTGTCAGACATGTTTGTTAATTCCTACATGATTTTTCTACATGCAAATATACTTTATTTCAATTTGAACTGAAAATAATATTATTCACATAATTGACTTGTGAGCATGTTCAATCAATTATAGAGATGTATTAAAAGCTAAATGTTTATATTTCAGAAAACTATCATACCTTTGCTCACTTTCGCCAAACAAAAATTTAATCACACTAATTATGAAAACTGCACGTGTATGGTTTTTTATTATTGCTGCGGCCTCGGCTGTGATGGCTGTTGTTCTGACTTTTCAGATTACACGGGTTGACGGATTATTGGGAGGGGACATTTATGATCCTGTTGCATTATCTGTATCGGTTGACAGTGCCATGGATGGTGGTGCTGCCGGATTCGCTGTCCTTTCGGGACTGGCTCTGGTGGCGGCATCCATTACGTATCTGCGCAAGGAGGAATAGCGGGATTTTCCCTTCAGCTTTTTGCAAATATTATTTTCGCCGGGTTACTCCTTCAAAAACCCTTTCGCGCCTGCGTTGCAGCATGAACCTCATTGCGCAGGAGTAATTAAAAATATGTTTCAGAACTCAATTCTCCTCATACTCTTTCCGCGTAATAGGCAGTGCGCCTTCGGCAACGGGCTTTTTCGATTCCTTGATGGTGAATTTCATGGTGATGTTGCTGTAGCCGCGTTTGCTGTCGGCAATTACTTCAAACGGCGCTCCTTTGGTGTAGATAGTATCGTTTTGTGTGATGGTATCGGTTGAAAATTTCACGGCCATACTTTTAGTAAAATAGCGACCGGTTGTACTGAAATATATTTTTCCTTCGGTTTTTGGTGCCAGGGTGAGAGTTTTGTGTATGGTCGATTTTTTCTCGGTTCCCTGCATTACTTTGGTGGTGAGTTCGCGCTCCGATTTGTTTACAATGGTTAATGTGGCTTGCTGTGCACAAAGTGAAAAAGAAAAGGCAAGCGACATAATAATCAATGATGAAATTTTTTTCATGGCTGTTTTTGTTAAATATATTATGCAAACATAATGCTTTATTTTGTAAAACATTTCAAACCGGAAGAAATATTTATTTCATTGTTCTGCTACAATGCAGAACTTTTCGAAAAAAGCAGCTGAAAAAAACGTACAGGCAGCAGATTAATCATTCCTTCAAAAATCCCTTCACGCCTGCGTTGCGGCCGCTACCGATGCGGAGGAAATACAATCCCGGTGGGAGCATTGATACGTCGATAGTTGATGAATTTCCATGGATGATTTGTTCAGATATTTTTTGTCCGTGCGCGTTGAACAGTGACACCGGAATTTGGTTTTCGCTGTATATAAGATTCAGCTGAATTATGTTTTGTGCGGGATTCGGATATATCTCAAACGATGGCCTGGCGGCCGTTTCCGATAGACCTATGGTTTGGTCGCAGTCAGAGGCGCTATCGGGATACAGCACTGTACCGGCGATGGAGAAACAAATCAGCGCATCGGATGTTTCGAAAGGGGTAACAAGATCAGCAGTGATACCGTATGTGCTTCCCACGCCTTCGATGATGGAAACGAAGGCGGAATCGTGGATTGAGCCTGATGTCTTCACGCCCAGATTCCATTTTTTATAATATGTGTTTCCCAGTAAAACGGAATCTTCGGACAGCACCATCAATGAATCGGATGAAGGATTGTACGGATTGTTGAAGGTGGGTGGATACAGCTGGCCAACGCTCAGATTAAAATCGTACAACAGATGCGTACCGCCATCGTATTCGGAGTACAGGTAAACTTTGTTTGCAACAGTATCGACATAGATAATGGCATATGGTTCTTCGGGAATATTGAAATCGCAGCTGAAAATGCAATAGGGCGACGGGCTGGTGAGCATGGAATGACAAACTGACCGCTTAAAAAGCCTGTGATAGTTGGTTGTGCTGATGACTGTATCTGATCCGTAATATACCGGCAGCATACAACTGGTGTAATAGCCGCAACCGGGTGTACAATCGTGTTGATACAGCTGCCCATGTTCCAGCATCCAGAACGGATTATCGGCCGGAGTGGGAAAGTGCTGTTGTGCGCGGGCATTGGTGCCAACACATACAATGATGAATGCGTAAATGAGCAATTTCATTTTATTCATTTTTTTATCATCATTGACATCGTTTATTAAATTACGTTGCATGAGTTGTTACTGTATTTTTGAAGGAAAAGTAATGGAAAATTCTGTTCCTTTTGTTGAACTTTTCACGTCAAGTGTTCCCTGAATCTGCTCGGTGAGAATGGTGACCAGTTGCAGCCCAAGGCTTTTAGTTGTGCGGTAATCGAAGCCTTCGGGAAAACCTTTTCCATTGTCTTTGATGGAAAAAGTGAGCAGTTTATCATCTTTTCGGGTGAGGTTGATTTCAATGTTTCCGCCATCGGGGCCAAAAGCATATTTGTAGGAATTGGTCACAATTTCGTTGGTAATTAATCCAATGGCGATAATATTATCAATATCAACCGGCACTGATTTTCCTTTAACGGAATAACTGATATTTTCGTTGGGCGATTTGTAAATGGACGAAATAAATTCAAACAGATTTTTGATATAATCGAGTAAATCGATGTTGACGAAATCCTTAGTTTCATACAGCTTTTCGTGCACCAGTGCCATAGTTTTTATGCGGGCCTGACTATCGCGCAGGATTTGCGATACATGGCTGTCTTTGATAGACGACAGTTGCAGATTGAGAATACTGACAATAATCTGCATGTTGTTTTTCACACGGTGATGAATTTCCTTCAGCAGCACTTCTTTTTCCTGCAGCTGATGTTTGACCAGTTCTTCGGCTTTGGTGCGTTCCGAAATTTCGATCAGTAATTCTTCGTTTATTTTTCCAAGTTCGGCGGTCCGTCGTGCTACTTTTTCTTCAAGCGTTTGATTTAGTCGGAAAATTTCTTCTTCAATCGCTTTTTGTTTACTGATATCAACGACTGCAGCACTGGCACCGAACACATTTCCGTTTTCGTCGAAAAGAGGTGTATAGGCACCAAAAACATGTGTGATCAAGCCTTTCTGGAATTCTACCTGATCATATATTTCGACCGATTTTTTTGTATCGTAACACGTTTGCAGAAAAGCATGGTGTTTTTTATACAGATCGGGCGGAAAAAATTCACTGAAGTTATGATTTTCGATCTGGTCGAGCGGGCGGTTGAATGTTTTGGTGTAGTGTTTATTTGCAATAAAGTAATTACCATTAAGATCGACTGCTGCCAGCCACATGGGCAGAGAATCAATCATGGATCGCAGCAATATTCGGTTTTGCTGAAGTTCGAGTTCAATTAATTTGCTTTCGGTAATGTCCTGCAAAGTGCCAACAATGCGGGCCGTATTTTTTGTGTCTCCGGTATCGAGAAACCAATTTACATACACGTATTTTATTCTGCCGTCCGGCATCAGCAGTCTGTGTTCAAAGTGATTTTCATTTTTTAATTTAAGTGAATTAAAATATTCCTGTTCAATTTTTTTTCTATCATCGGGATGAATCCTTCCAAAAAACGATTCGGACAATGATGCCTGAGATGATGGATCAATTTCGAAAATCGTATACATTTCATCGGACCAGATTATTTCATGGGCATTGGGATCGTGTTCCCAATTGCCCAGTTTAGCCACGTGTTGTGCCTCCTTCAGTTGTTTTTCGCTGAGCAAAACAGCCTGTTCAATTTTTTTTCGCTCGGTAATATCGTTGATAGCAGCGATACGTGCATTGTGATTTTCATATATAATATCGTGCGAAGTAACAAGAATGTCGATGAGGGTTCCGTCGGCTTTCAGGTGTCGCCATTCGCCCACATAGGCGTGTCCCTGAATTTTATGTGCTACTTCTGTAATCTGATGTTTAAGTTCAGTTGGATAAAGATCGGTCAGCATCATCTGATTTACCTGGTTGGAGGTATACCCATAGTGTTTCAGAAAAGATTCGTTTACCGAAATTATCTTCATACTACCTCTTTCGTAAATCAGCATTGGGAGCGGATTGTGTTCGAACAACAGGCGATAACTTGCTTCAGATTCTCTGAGTTTATGTTCTGTAGTTTTTATATCAGAAATATCCAGCAAAGATGCAACACTTTTTTTGGTGCCGGGGATAATATCGACTGTGAGCAAAATGTATTTTTCATTTCCGTTTTTATCAACAAAGCGGAATTCATATGTTTTGAGTGCGGCATCTTTATTTATGCGCCGCTTGATGTGCTGCTCTTCCATGCGCACCAGATCTTCCCAAACCACAAATTCTTTCCAGCTTTTTTTATTTTGGATTTCATTTTTAGTAAAGCCCGACAATTCTTCAAATTTAGTATTGGCCAGCGAAATGGTGGTGTCTTCCTCAATAATGACAGCCGCAGTTCCTGTATTTTCGAAGATGGCTTTATAGCGGATTTCCGATTCCTGGATTTTAATTTCCGTTTTCTTTGTTTCGGTAATGTCATGAAAGAAAATGGAAATTCCGTTTTCAGTTGGGAAAATGCGGTTTTCAAACCACTTGTCATAGGGCGGATAATACTCAACCATTGTAACGGGCACTCTTTCTTTCATTACTTTTTCGTAATTGAGGTGAAAGGGTTGGTTTAGTCCTTCGGGGAATTCTGTCCAGATATGCTTTCCAATCAGTTTTTTCGGGTCGCGGCCGAAAATGGCTCCTGCTCTTTGATTCACATAGGTGTAACACCAGTTTGTGTCGAGCGAAACAAAGGCATCGGACATGGATTCCAGCACATCAACCATATGATCGTGTTCGGCTTTTATTTTGTCTGATGCCGATTTGGTTTCCGTTATATTTCGCGATGTCATGGCAACAGTAATCACTTTTCCGTCGGGTTCAAAAACTGGCGAAACAATCAGTTCAAACCATTTGTCGTCATAGGTGTCGTAAGCAATCTGCGGTGTTTTTGTGCGGATTACTTCCTTCACAATTTCCATACGCGATTCAAAAATGTGTTTGGGTAAAATTTCAATGGCCGAATGTCCAATGATATCTTCTGATTTTTTACCCCACCGATTCAGAAAAGAAATATTGCCACCCAGAAAAACACCTTTATCGTTTACAATGGCCAGCGCATCGGGCGATGAATCGAGAATGGCCTGAAACTGAGCCGCTGTTTTCAGCTTTTCGGACTCAATTGATTTCCGATATGAAATATCCCGTACAACTGCAATATAATTGGACTTCCCGTCGATTTCGGCATAGGTTAGTGCCACTTCGGCCCAGAAAGTCGTTCCATCCAGCCTTTTGGCCAGCCATTCAAACACACAAATACCTTCCCTTTGTGCAATAATGTTGTGTTCAATAATAGCAGCTTCATCTTCCGACGATTGTATAGCACTCAGGTCAGCAGGATTTAGTTCTGTTATTTTTTCTTTGGGACAACCATATAATTTGCAGGCATATTGATTGGCATAGACATATTTTCCGGAATCAACATCCAATACCATGATGCCATCGTAAATGGAATCGAGCATTTTTTGAATAGATCCGGCAGTAAACATTTCAGACATGGCTTCAGGTTTTGTAAGCTGCAGTATTGAAAATTATTGTCCTTTCGATTTGTCAGGCATGCGAATGTAAAATTTATTCGTCAAAATACTTTAGAAAATCGTCATGCAATATTATTTAAATAACGAAGATAATATGTATTTGATGGATATGCAAATGTTTTTTATCATATCTGCCAAATTTCAATCATAGCGTTCCTTGCTGTTCTCCTTCCACTTTTGCTGCGCATAATCCCTGAATTCGGCCGGGCCGCGCTGAAAAGCCTTATCGAAAGAGTATTCACCGCCATAAGGTCCATCGCCGAAATCAATCACGGTCGATCCGCGCATAGCAAATTTCTGCTTGTCTTCGTACATAATTATTTTTAGTTCGGCCGGGCTAACATCACTGCGGCAGGTAACTTTATACATGACCCAGATTTCGGCCAGGTTATCTTCGTCCAGATCGGTGACTTCAAAAGTCTTTGGAATAAAAGCGGCGGTAATGTCGAACAGGCATTCTCCTTCGCCGTCGGTGATAGTCCAGTTGCCGGTATAACCGTTTTTACTTTTTGTATAACAGCCGGCAAAGAGCCATTTGGAGCTGTAATCGCCATTGGTTTTATGTTTGGTTTCCGAAATCAGGGCAATGTGTTCACCGCTTTTATCGGTAAATTTAATGGCCTGCAAAGCATCTCCGGTATAGTGAATATCGCCGGGAATTTTGCTCAGAGCCATGGGTGTGGCTTTGAATTCATACATGACAACTTTTTCCGTAGAGTCAGGTTTTGATTTCGGACAGCTACCGGCGTCTGCCGCAGGATTGTTTTCTGCATTTCCGCACGATATCAGCCAAGCCGAAAGCAGAACCATCGAAAAATAAAGGAAAGATTTTTTCATTCAGGTGAGATTGATTGTTGATCATTAAAGAG
>CAYSCE010000116.1:0-8919 GCA_964429475.1 uncultured Bacteroidaceae bacterium
TCCTGCAAACGGAGCTACGGCACAACCCGTAAATACAACTCTGGACTGGGCAGCCATCAATGGCATTACGCACTATGATGTTGAATACGATACCACAGCTTCATTCAACAGCCCGCTTCATCAGGTTCAAACCACTCTTTCAGGGTATTCAAGTTATACCCCTGGAAATTTCCTGTTCTCTACAACTTATTACTGGCGCGCCCGATCAAGGCATTCAGCGGATACTTCAATTTGGTCTTCGGTGTGGTCCTTCACCACAACAGATGGTAAACCAGTTCATGTAAGTCCGGCAAATGCTGCAACAGGAGTGTCTTTGAATCCCACCATCGACTGGAGTGTTGTTTCAGGAATCACCCTTTATCAGTATGAATATTCGGCCGACCCGACCTTCAGCAGCGCCACGCCTACCGGCACGGGAACTACATCGCAGGCCGGGTTAAGCAATCTGAGCTATGGACAAACTTATTACTGGCGCGTTCGCACCTGCCATCCGGCCGACACTTCGGACTGGAGCACCCCATGGAGTTTTACCACATTGTATCAGCTGACGACTCCGGTTGTATTGAGCAGCCCTGCTGACGGCACAACAGGCATTGGTACTTCAACGGTCAGTATGACCTGGCAGACCTATGCAACAGCTGTTTTTTACGAATACATGTATGCTGACAATGCATCGTTCACCAATGCTGTAAGCGGATCTGCAGTAACTACTTCGCAAATAACCGCACCATTGCTGCCCGGAACAACCTATTACTGGAAAGTGCGCGCCAACAATGGCAGCGGATACAGCCCATGGTCTGCCGCCTGGACATTTGCCACCAGTGGTCTGGCCGTACCTGTACTGATCAGTCCGGCCAATGGAGCCACTGATCAGAATCTCAGCGTTACTCTCGACTGGCAGGATGCTGCTGCAGCAACATTCTACGAATATGAATTCGATGATGATATCATGTTCGGCAGTCCAATGGCCAATGGCTCAGTCACTACATCCTATACCTCAGTTTCAGGATTATCATATGGAACAACATACTATTGGCGTGTACGGTCGAGTGACGGCACCAATTTTTCAGGCTGGTGTTCACCCTGGAGTTTCACTACCGGAACACTGGCAGCACCCGCATTGATCACTCCTTCGAATGGAGCCAGCAATCAGGCTTTGAATAATCTGGTACTTGACTGGAGCGATGTTTCAGGTGCGTCAATGTATGAGTATTACTATGACACAGACATTAATTTCACGAATCCGACACACGCCATTGTTACTGTTTCGCAGGTCACCATCAGTGGTTTAAGCAACAATACCAGTTATTTCTGGAAAGTGCGCAGCAGCGATGGAACTGTGTATTCACCATACAGCAGCACATGGAGTTTTACGACCGTTACCGGTGTTGGTATTGATGAAACTGAAACCAGTATGGTATTGTATCCGAATCCGGCCACCGATCAGACTCAGCTTACTTTCGAAAATGCGGCACAACGCAATATTTCGGTACTAAATATCAATGGTATGGTTGTGTTCGAAATTCAGTCGGATGAAATGAATGTGATGCTGGATATTTCGGCATTGTCACCGGGAATTTATCCGGTTGTGGTGCGCGAAGGCACTCAGATATTCACACTGAAATTATTGAAAGAATAATTTTATGATTTTTGGATAAACCAGTGTTATTTACAAACACATTGCCCCGGCCGGTGTATCAGATGCAAAAGCTGCAATATGGACACCGGCCGGTGCTTTTATACAGCTGAGGAAATATTAAGCTGAATTGTATGCTGACATTGTTTTTCACGTACCTTTGCAGCCATGTTTAAACGTGCGTTTGCCAAAGTAAAAGAATGGTGGCCGATTAAAAAAAGACCACCTAAAAAAAGAAAATGGTACGTAAAAATTTTACGTGCTGTCATGTTTACATTTCTCGGGTTTATTTTGTTGTTGTTTCTGATCAACATCAATTTCCTGTGGTTGTTCGGAAGCTCACCACGCATTTCGGATATTAAAAATCCACCCATGAGTGTTGCTTCGGAAATTTACAGTGCCGATGGCAAAATGATTGGTCGTTTTTATAAAGAAAACCGAACTCCGGTTACATACAACGAACTTTCTCCTGTACTTGTAAAAACACTTGTTGCAACCGAAGATGAACGCTTCTATTCGCACAGTGGCATTGATGTCCAGGGGCTCGCTTCAGCTTTCCGCGACTGGTTTTCGGGTAATTACCGCGGGGCCAGTACCATTTCGCAGCAGCTGATTAAAAACATGTTCAAAACACGGACGAAAGAATATACCAGAGGACTTTTCGGACGCATTCCCTATGTGCGTGTCATCAACATGAAACTGAAGGAATGGATTGGCGCATTTAAAGTCGAAATGTATTATTCAAAAGAAGAAGTGCTCACCATGTATTTGAATACAGTTGACTTCGGCAACAATACATTTGGCATCAAAACCGCTGCCCGTGTGTATTTCAGTACAACACCCGACAAACTCACACCAGAACAATCGGCCATGCTGATCGGTATGCTGAAAGCGCCCAGTACATACAACCCGCTTCAGCACCCCGAAGCATGTAAACAACGTCGCAACGTTGTGCTGGGAATCATGAAAAATAAAGGAGTTATAACGGCGTCTGAGCTTGAAACTTTGAAAAAGAAACCGCTCGGATTGAAATACAAAAACGAAGAAGTAACCGATGGTGATGCAGCTTATTTCCGCATGGCTGTTGCCGAATCACTGCAAGGCTGGTGCAAAGTGAACGGATACGATTTGTACGGCTCAGGATTGAAAATTTATACCACCATCGACATGCGTGTGCAGAAACACGCAGAGGCAGCGGTGCACAAACAGATGAAATTTTTGCAGAAGGAATTCAATCATCACTGGGGAAATGAAAATCCATGGCGCGACATTAATTACAATGAAATTCCGGATTTCATTTATACCAATGCACTCGAATGTCCGCGATATAAAGCATTTCGAAAAACAACAGGCAGCGAAGACAGCGCTATGGCACGTATGGAAATTCCTGTTAAAATGAAACTGTACGATGTCAATAAAGGATCTGTTGACACGCTTATGAGTCCGATGGATTCGATTCGCTATTGTAAAAAATTACTGCACATCGGATTTGTTGCTATCGAGCCCCAGACGCGCTATGTGCGGGCCTGGGTCGGTGATGTTGATTTTCGTTTTTTCAAATACGATCATGTCTCTCAGGCTGAGCGTCAACCGGGATCAACCTTTAAACTGTTTGTGTACGCTGCGGCCATAGCCTCAGGACTTGAGCCCTGCGACACCCGTTCGGACGAATATATTGAATGGAAATACAAGGAAAACGGAAAAGATATGGTGTGGCGCCCGCACAATGTAACCGGAAAATTCTACAGAATTCCTGTTACACTCCGTTTTGCTTTTGCACATTCCATCAACAGCATCGCAGTGAAGCTGGCTCGTGAAGTGGGAATTGATAAGGTGATTGAATTTGCACACAAAATGGGAATCACCAGTCACATCGATAAAGTTCCGTCAATTTGTCTGGGTTCAGCCGATGTGAAATTGCTCGATCTGGTGAATTCATATGCAACGGTTGTTGCCGACGGATACTACGAAGAGCCTGTGTTGGTCACACGTATCGAAGACCGTGATGGAAATGTTTTATACGAATACAGCCCAAAACGCAGACAGGTACTTGATTACGAAACAGCACGCATGGTGCAGGAATTATTGAAGGCCGGCTTAAAAGAGCGCGGATCAACGGTTCAGGCTTTACGGTCGTTCAATATTTTCCAGCATGGAACCGAATATGGCGGCAAAACAGGTACTTCGTCCAATCACAGCGATGGCTGGTTTGTAGGTGTATCGCCCGGATTGGTAGGCGGTGCCTGGGTTGGCGGCGAACAACGATCCATTCATTTCCGAAACGGATTCGAACTCGGCGAAGGCGGTTACTCTGCCCTGCCCGTGTTTGGAATTTTTATGGCGAATATTATGAAAGATGAATCGCTGAAAAAATATCGTCAGAAATTTCCGGAACCCAAACGTAAACTCACAAAAAAATACGACTGCTGGACATCGCTTCCCGATTCGCTTATGGGCGATTCGACCGAGATGCACGGCGTGGACTCGTTGTTTAATACGGGACTCTGATAGCGGTGAGCGGTGAGCGGTGACCGGTGAACGGTGAGCTTGTTATGAGTTATGAGTTATGAGTTATGAGCTGAGTTTGCGTCAGAGCGAGGCGTAAAGATATTTGCTTCGAAAATGAATATGCTTAATTTTTCGTAAGTTTGAAAAGAAATATTCTTTAAGACGTCTTATTAAAAAGAAAATTTTCAAAATATTATTTGTCTATTTTATGTAATTTTGCTAATGCAACTTAACCGATACATGTACATGAACAATAATAAAACGCGCAACATTAATAAATTCTGCATACAATACGTGCTATTTATATTTATCATCACCGTATTTTCTTTTAAAAGTTATACGCAGAACCCGGATTGGCTATGGGCAAAATCGGCTGATGGTGTATTCAGCTATTGTACTACTGCAGCAATGGAGACAGACCTGCAAGGGAATATATATGTTGCAGGTGCTTTCGACGGACCAACACTTGTATTCGATACCATTACAATTTACAATACATCGGCTTCGGGAGAAGATGTTTTCATTGTCAAATTCGATCCGTTGGGAAATGTATTATGGGCCAATGGCGCGGGAGGACAGTATTCAGATTTCATTCATTCCCTCGCTGTTGATTCATCAGGAAACGTTTTCATTGCTGGTGATTATAGTAATTCGGATATATTTTTCGGTTCACTCATGTTGCCATATACACCTGGAACTAGCATGTTTGTGGTAAAATACGATACCGATGGAAATCCTTTATGGGCAAAAAGTTCTTCCAGTATTGACAGCTATGCAACATCGGTGAAAGCAGGATCAGATGGCGCGCTATATCTTGCCGGGAACTACAGCACTTTACAATTTTCATTGGGATCAGTTTCGCTTAATAATACCAATGGAAGTAATACCTATGACTGTTTTATGGCAAAACTGGATCAGAATGGAAATACCATTTGGGCAAAAACGATTGGCGGCGACGAAAACGAAATTCAACCATCTATTGCTTTAAACGCCAGCAATGATATTTACCTGACAGCTGTATTCAATAGTTTTTCATTTGATATTGATGGCCATGTGGTGAATCTGACCAGTGGTCCATACACGGAGTCTGATATTTTTCTTGTCAAATTTAATACAGGTGGACAAGCCCTTTGGGTAAAAAGTATAAACGGCAGCGGAGATGATTTCGTGAATTCAATAGATTCAGACTTGTCTGGAAATGTGTTTGTGACCGGGGACTTTCTAAGCGCCAATCTGAATGTGGGTACAGTTACTTTATCAAATACGGATTCAACAACCACGGATATTTTTATAGCCAAATATGATGCAAATGGCAATGTGCTGTGGGCTAAAAGAGCAGGGGGAAACTCAGATGATATTGGAAGTACGATTGCAGCTGATGTTATGGGTAATGTATATTTAACTGGCAGCTATTTCGATTCTGTTATAACATTTGGTTCATTGATGCAAAACACGTGGCCTTTATATATTTTAAAATTGGATGCCGCTGGTAATGAATTATGGTTAAAAGGAGCTGAAAATAATGGCGGTTATGGATATTGTATTACATCCGATATATTCGGAAGTGTTATAGTAAGTGGTGGTTTTTCGTCAGACTCAATTGCTTTTGACTCACTAATCTGTTCCGGCACTCCTTCGGATTATGATTGTTTTGTTCTTAAAGCTGGTTCTGTACCTGCGACTTTTTTATATAATAATGTCATTTGCTACGGAGAAAGCAATGGGTCTGCTACAGCAATTCCAGGTGGTGGAGTGCCTACTTACAGTTATTTATGGAATACAAATCCGCCACAAACAACACAAACAGCCACCGGACTCTCATCGGGCACTTATTCGGTAACAATAAGTGATACACAAAACTATTTCTCCATTGGATATGTTACAATTTCTCAACCTGGTCAGATAATTTCAGAAAACAATGTTTCAATTTGTCAGGGTGATACATTGTTTTTTGGAGCTGAAGCTTACATGACCGAAGGCATTTATTCTGATACACTTGTATCGCTTAGCGGTTGCGACAGCATTTCGAAAATCAATCTTTCAATTAACCCATTGCCCCAAATTCCAGCAACACCAGTTGGTGAAACACTACTGTGCCTAGATGAGCCATTGTCAGATTACACAACATCTGTATCAGATTCTTCAATTGTTCTTTGGAATATTATTCCGTCTCAGGCTGGTTCTGTAATCAATCCAACTCATTCAAGCTGTATCATTGCCTGGGGCGATTCTGATTATGAAACGGCCTCCGTTTTTATTACAGCAACAAATTCATGCGGAACCATAAACTCAGACACGCTTGAAATATTGAGAGAAAATTGCGATTGCAACGTCTATATACCAAATATTTTCAGTCCTAACAACGATGGTGAAAATGATGTCTTTTATATCAGAAGTAATTGTGCTGAGGAATTTGAATGCATTATTTATGACCGCTGGGGTAATAAAATATTTGAATCACATGATGTAAATACTGGCTGGGATGGCAATGTGAAAGTATCACAAGCAGAATCTGGTGTATACGTTTACTATGTATTTATACGAATGCCGGATGGCACTTCCCGATCCTTTGCAGGAAATGTTACTTTATGCCGCTAGTAATTGTGAAAGTTATATTTTTCATCAATTGGCTATTTTGAGAAGATCGTTTGATTAAACGTTTTATTACCTGCAGGAAATGACATTCACTCAAAAATGCTTATCTTGCATTAAATAAAAAAGATATAATGGCAAAACGAATCAACACACAAACCGTACGCGGGCAGCAGGCTGTAGATGGAGCTGGTGTACATCTGCGCCGGGTGCTGGGATTGCGCACCATCAACAGCTTCGATCCGTTTCTGATGCTCGATGGATTTGATTCCACCAATCCGCAGGATTATATCAAAGGCTTTCCATGGCATCCGCATCGCGGCATTGAAACCGTTACGTATTTAATTCAGGGTGAAGTTGAACACGGCGACAGTCTTGGAAACAAAGGCGTAATCCGCGATCTGGAATGTCAATGGATGACGGCCGGTTCAGGAATCATTCATCAGGAAATGCCACAGGCGTCGGATCGGATGCTTGGATGCCAGCTCTGGGTGAACCTTCCGAAGAAAGATAAAATGTGTGCCCCGGCTTACAACGATATTCAGCAAAAAGACGTGCCGCTCACCGAAGAGGATCATGCGACCGTGCGCGTGCTTTCGGGCATGTATAAAGGAATGGCCGGTGCACTGAAAAGTCATTATGTAAAAGTGCAATACCTCGATGTAGCTCTGCAGGCGGGTTTTGAATGGGTATACAACGAAACTCCCGACAATGAAACGCTGTTTTTATATCTGCTCGATGGAACACTGGCCACCGATGAAGCGTTGGAAAACTTCGAGGAAAAAGCCTGTGCCATGCTCATGAAAGCCGCATCAGAACAAAGAAATACATACTCCGATGTTGTTGTAAAAGCTGGTCCGGATGGTGCGCGGTTTTTACTGATTGCTGCAGAACCGCTTCACGAGCCGGTTGCATGGGGAGGTCCCATTGTGATGAATACGCAGGAAGAATTAAACCTGGCTTTTGAAGAGCTGGATGAAGGGACGTTTATTAAACACTAAGCTGAGTGCGACGTTGGAAACGTCGCACAGCAATGAGCTTTTGGAAACTTCGCACAGCGCTGGTTATTTCATCTCAAACCGGAACACCACGCAGTCGTGCGGTTCGAGAGTGCCTTGAAGAATTTTTGTTGCACCGGAATTTTTTCTTTTGAAAACATCATAGCAATTATGCGGAAACCAGATGCTGAGATCGCGCTGCACATCGAATTTGTAGCTTGCAGCTGTGTTGTTTCTGTTTAATATACAAATTGCCACATCGCCGTGCTGAAGCGGTTTTGATAGCACTATCATGCTATCTTTCTCCGCAATGATTTTTCCCTGTACACCCAGCGAATCCTGATCAATAGCAATGATATCCTTATTGAGAATAATTTCTTTGGTCTGCTGATCAAGAAAACGAACATCGCAATTTAAAATCAGCGGAGCTGCAAGCATGGACCAGAGCGCAAAATGGCTGCGATACTCGGCAAATGAACAACCCTGAAAACGTTTGTCGGGCGACGATGATTTTCCTTTGCCCCACAGGCCCACCATCAGCATATCCGGATCATTCCAGCCACCCGGACCGGCGTACTGTTCAAGACCTTTCTGCAATTCAAAAATATCCATAATGCCTGCAAGACCTGTGTCATGCGAATACCATGTGTCGCGCGAATCGTAGGTGGTGCGCCACAAATGACCACCTGCAGCGCGCGCCCAAAGCCATGGCTGACGTTGTCCCCATTCGCAGATAGCAAATACAATGGGGCGGCCGGTGGCTTTCAGCGCATCGCCCATTTTTTTATAACGGGTAAATGCTGTAATCACATCGGTTGGAGCGTGACAATAATCGTATTTCAGATAATCAATTCCCCACTCTGCAAAGGTCTGTGCATCGATTTCTTCGAAGCCAAGGCTCGCAGTAACGCCACCACAGGTAAGTTCAGCAGCATCGGAATAAATACCAAGTTTCAAACCTTTGGAATGCACATAATCAGCAACGACTTTCATCCCATTGGGAAACCGCACCGGATCAGGGAAAAGACGATTGCGCGCATCACGTCCGCCCACCCAGAAATCGTCGATAATAATATATTGATAGCCGGCATCGCGCATTCCGTTGGCTGACATCGAATCGGCAATTTCGCGTATGATGGTTTCACTCACATTGGCTTCAACCAGATTCCAGCTGTTCCAGCCCAT